>NZ_CP042968.1:6900000-7160000 GCF_001693515.2 Bradyrhizobium paxllaeri | reverse complement strand
CGAAAGCCGCCCGCGTCGCTGCTGCAGCCGCTTGCCGGAAGCCGATCTCGCAAGACGCGACAGCATCCCATTCGATCCGGACCAGTACCACATGGGTAGAATCAACTTGCCCCTGATACTCGCGCAGCGTTTGCTCGACGGTCTCGCGGATTGCTTCGTCGTAGTTATCGCTGGCTGGCCAGTGCGCCTGGGAGACAAAGGCGTATGGACGCGACGAGTCGAAACGCAATGTCACGCAGCCGTGGATGTATTTCGGACCGACGTGGCGACGATAGCCAAAGCTAGCTTCAATTTGACCTGTGATCTTTAAACCGTTCATGATTCTCCCAAGCCAGAGATTACCGCCCTCGCGACCGTGACTATAAAGTGCAGCGAAGCTTTGCCTCGGGGCTAATCAATCAGCGTGCCTGCGTGCTGTTCCTCACAGATTTCGCGTCGCGGCGTCAGCTACGTGTTCCGCGGCTCACCAACTCAGTCTCCGGACCTAGAGCACACAACGAGCGATCACCAAACTCTGAATTGGTCGTGATCATTCGGCCATGATTCGGCATCAGCTTCCGGCGCGAGTTCACGAGCCATTCATTCGGGTTCCCATACCCCGTTTTGCCGAAGACCGAACACTGCACCCTCAAGGAGCCTTCCCATGCGTGAGATCTTTCGTCCCGCCGCCTTTGCCTTGACCACGGCCTGTCTCGCGCTCGCGCTGTCGGCCATATCCAGCGGTGAGGTGCTGGCGCAGGCCAAGCAGGCGCCGCCGGCGAAGCAGGCTCCTGCCCAGGCGGCGCCGCCCGCGGCAGCGGAGGCGCCTGCGGTGAAGCAGATCGCGCTGACCGAGAAGCAGATCCAAGGCGTGCTCGCGGCGCAGAAGGACGTCGATGCGATCACCGACAAGATCCCCGATAACGCCAAGCCGGACCCGAAAATCGACGCGCAGCTCGATGCAGTGGCCAAGAAGAACGGTTTTGCCAGCTACGACGAGTACAACACCGTGGTCGACAACATCAGCCTGGTGCTCGGCGGCTTCGATCCCGCGACCAAGAAGTTCGTCGGTGCCGAGGTCGTGCTCAAAGCGCAGATCGCCCAGATCCAGGCCGACAAGAAGATGCCGGCCAAGGACAAGAAGGAGGCGCTCGCCGATCTCAACGAGGCGCTGAAGTCGCCGCCGCCCGCGATCGAAAACAAGGGCAATATCGACCTCGTGGCGAAATATTACGACAAGCTCGCCGAGGCGCTCGGGGAGAGCGAGGAATAAGCCGCTCGCGCCGTTGAGCGACGTCCTTTCGAACCCAACAGCCAACCATTCAACGAAAAAGCCCCGGAGAAATCTCCGGGGCTTCTTTTTGTCAGCGAGCTATCTGTCTCAGGTGCGGGTGCGCATCCGCATCATGAAGCTGTCGTAGCTCAGTTCAGCCACCTGATTCCACGCCAGCGATTCGTTACGGAACGCCGACAGGCTCGTATACATCTTGTTGAAGTGCGGGTTGCTCTTGGAGAGATCCGCATAGATGCCGTTGGCGGCATTGTAGCAGGCTTCCAGAACTTCCTGCGGGAACGGCCGCAGGATTGCGCCCCCCGCCAACAGCCGCTTCAGCGCCGGCGGATTGACGTAGTCGTATTTGCCGGTGACCCAGGTGAAGGTGTCGTAGGACGCGGTCTCGATCGCAGCCTGATAGTGCTTGGGCAGGGCGTTGAACTTCTCGAGGTTCATGATGTTGTGGCCCTGGCCGGTGCCCTCCCACCAGCCAGGATAGTAGTAGTACTTCGCGACCTTCACGAAGCCGAGCTTTTCGTCGTCATACGGTCCGACCCACTCGGCCGCATCGATGGTGCCCTTTTCCAGCGCCGGATAGATGTCGCCGCCCGCGATCTGCTGCGGCACGCCGCCGACCTTGGCGATGATGGTGCCCGCGAAACCGCCGACGCGGAATTTCAGGCCCCGGAAGTCATCCATCGACTTGATCTCTTTCCGGAACCAGCCGCCCATCTGGGCGCCGGTCGAGCCCGTCGGCGCGCCGACGCAGCCATATTCCTTCAGGAGGTCGTTGAGCATGTCCATGCCGCCGCCGAAACGCATCCAGGAAATATGCGAACGCGTGTTGAGGCCGAACGGCAGCGACGTGCCGAAGGTGAAGGCAGGATTCTTGCCCCAGTAGTAGTAAAGCGCGGTGTTGCCCATCTCGACGGTGCCGTTCGAGACGGCGTCGAGCACCTGCAGGCCGGGGACGATTTCGCCGGCGGCGAACGGCTGAATCTGGAATTTGTTGTCGGTGATTTCGGCGACGCGCTTGGCAAAATATTCGCAGCCGCCATACAGCGTATCGAGCGCCTTCGGCCAGCTTGCCGTGTAGCGCCACTTAATTTCCGGGTTCGATTGCGCAATCGCAGGCGAGGCAACTGCAGTCGCGGCGAGACCGACGCCGCCCACTTTCAAGAAATCACGACGCTTCATTTGTTTCCCCTCTGTTATCGCCGAGACCGACCAGCGGACAACGATCTGTTGTCGTCTTCTCTGGTTTACCGATGGTCGGTGCTGGGCTGTTGTTTAGGAATGTGGGCCCTGAAACCAAGGCTCTTGGTTTTTCGAATGCAATCAATTTCCCTGCTTTATGGACCTGAGGGCAGGATGACGAATTAGTGATTGATAATCAAGGGTTCTGGTTGCGCCGCAAGTGCGAAGAGTTGCCTGAATAGTGAGCGGGCGTCCTTCCACCCGACGAAAGACCAAGACGTTATGCGACGCGTGATTGGTTAATCTGATGCCGCATTGCGGTAATTCCGCCGCGCAGACGTTTACGGTGCGACCGTCATGTGCCCGAACGTGCATGCGGCGTGCAGGGAAATTTCTAGCTGCAACTTGCTGCCGCGACGCATTGCGCGATCATCGTCTCGTCGAGAATGCCGCTTCCATCGCCTTGCGCGTCTTGATGGTGTCGCTGCTTTCGTCGACCTCGACATCGCTCCAGCGCACCACTGCGCCATGAGCAACGTCGTTCTTCAGCTTGACGCGATGGGCAAGTCCTATCGGTAGCGCGCCGGCGGCGAGGCTTTTCGACGCCGGCATCAGCTTGCCCCACACTGTATAGCCGCCTTCGCCGTCGAGCATTTCGCCCGCACGGAGATTGCGTTTCGCGACCGCTGCGACGTCGCCGCGAAAATCATGCGGCTGGCCGGTCGGCTCGTTGCGAAGCGCTGCTGAAAGGATGGAAATGTTCAGCTCCAACCCGATCAGATGATATGGCTTGTACATCGCCGCATAGCGACCTGAAGCGTCGGTCTTCAGCCCATATTGCTTGAAGCAATCGGCGGCGTATTCGTTCGGTGCTTCCAGCACGACATAGACGCCCCAGCGCAGATCGCGGAATACGGGGCGACCATCGCGCTCCAGCGACGACACGACTTCGGCAAGACCGGCCTTCTCCAGCACGCCGCCTTTGTCGCGCGGCCGCATCACATGCGGCAGATCGTCGACGCCGCAGGGTGGAAACAGCAAGCCATCCGACGGCACGTCGAGCCCGCAAGCGTTCGCAATCGCCGCCATTTCGATCGCGGATTTGGTACCGTCCAGAAACGAGTTGAACATCTGCGGGTTCATGCCAGCGGATTGCGCTTCGCCTGCTGTTAATCCGTAATGACCCCAGACGCCGTCCGGCGTCACGTCGTGATAGGCGGGCAGATATTTGGTGCCCTTGCCGGCGGCGACGACGCGAAAGCCCGTCGCGCGCGCCCAGTCCACCATCTCCGTGGTCAGCGCCGGCTGATCGCCATAGGCGAGCGAATAGACCACGCCAGCCTTGCGGGCTTCCTGCGCGAGCAGCGGGCCGGCCAGCACGTCGGCCTCGACATTGACCATGACGACATGCTTGCCCGCCGTAATCGCTGCGCGGGCGTGCCTGATACCGACGGCGGGATTGCCGGTCGCTTCCACCACGACGTCAACAGCGCTGTCTGCGATCGCGCGCCCGCCGTCGTCGGTGAACGCGGTTCGCGCGATCAGCGCCTGGTCCCAGCCGACGGTGCGGCATGCTTCGCGGGCGCGATCGCGATCGATGTCGATGATGACTGATACTTCGAGTCCCGGCGTATGCGGCACCTGCGACAGGAACATCGAGCCGAACTTGCCGGCGCCGATCAGCGCGACGCGCACCGGTTTGCCGGCCGCAGCGCGGGCGTTGAGGAGGTGGTGAAGGTTCATGAGATATCCAGCCAATTCGTTGAAACGTGTCCCGGACGCGGTGCAGCGTTCTTCACGCTGCTCCGCAGAGCCGGGACCGATGCACTGCCATGAACGAGGGCGGGCCCCGGCTCAGCAGTGCATCATTTCATGATGCACTGCGTCCGGGGCACGAGCGATGAAACCTACTCGGCCGCCTGCCGATGTGCACGCGCCAGCCGCAACAGCGCGTCGTCATCCACCGGCTGGATCGGGGTAAAATCGCGGTGCGCGATATACTCCGGCCGCGTCGGTGTGCGAATGTAATTCGAGACCGCATTCAGCGTCAGATAGACGATCTTGCGCGGGTAGGGCGTGATGTTGCCGCTCGATCCATGCACCAGGTTACCGTGGAACATCAGCATGCCGCCGGCCTTGCCGGTCGGCGCGACGATGCCGCCTTCCTTGACGAGGCGGGTGACGGTCTCCTCATCCAGCGTCCACAACGGATAGGAGGTGGTCTCGAGGTCATGCGAGGCCTTGAGGTCGCCGGCGTGCTGGCTCTTCGGCACCAGCATCAGGGGGCCGTTGATCGGCATCACCTCGTCGAGGAAGATCGCGATGTTCATCGCGCGCGGCAGCGGCATGCCGTCGTCGCGCTTCCAGGTGCCGTAATCCTGATGCCACTGCCAGACGTCGCCGGTGAAGGCTGCCTTGGCGTTGATCTTGAACTGGTGCATGTAGAGTTTTTCACCAAAGATCTGCTCGATCGGCTCGATCATGCGCGGATGGGCGCCGAGAACGCCGAAGGCCTCGTTGTAGAGGTGCGCGGCAAAGGCGGTGCGCGGCGCGCCGCTCTTCTCGCGCCAGACTTCGGGTCGATCAGCGTCGTAGATGCTGACGGCCTCGCGGGCGAGAAAATCCACTTCCTCCTGGCTGAACAGTTCGGGCAGGAACAGCCAGCCTTCGCGATTGAAGAACTCGATCTGCTGTGGCGTCAGTTTCATGGCGTTCTCTCCTGTTTGTTTGTTTTGTCGGCGGTTATGCCGCCTTGTCGGTTGCCCTCAGTCTCTCCTCGGTCATTCGTCCAGCCGTTTGCGCATGCGCCAGTGCGGCTGCCTCCGCCGCCTTGGCGTTGCCGGCGAGAATGTGTCCGGCGATCACCTCGTGCTCGGCCCAGGCGCTGTCGCGGTAATCGAGTTCGGCGAGCACCGTCGCCATCGAGCGGCGCATATGCGGCCATTGCGGCGCGATCATTTCCTCGATCGCGGGATTGCCCGCGAGACGATAGACCGCGCTGTGAAAGTCGACGTCGAGCGCGATCAAGCGCGCCAATGGCGTATTCTCATCGATGGTCCGTCCGGCCTGCAGCGCCGCTTCGAGTTGGGCGCGCCCCGAAAGATCGGCCTTGGCGCGGCCGGCGGCGAGCCGGGCGGCCAGCGCGTCGATGGCGCCGCGCACCTCATAGAGCTGGCGGATGCGCTCGGGATCGAGCCGGGTCACTTCAAAGCCGCGGCGGCCGCTTTCGGCCACGAGGCCCTGCCGGTGCAGCAGATGCAGGGCGTGGGACACCGGCTGCCGCGAAACGCCGAGCCTTTCCGCCAGCTCGTTCTGCCGAATGCGATGCCCGGGCGGCAACGAACGGTCGGTGATCGCCTCGAGGATGCGGGCATAGACCTGGTCGATCAAGTTGGGGAGCGGATCCAATGGGATCATGCCGGCTATCCGAGTTTAGAATACGGAATTCCGAATTCGGAAACTAATCCCTGGGCCCAGCCCTCGTCAAGGTCGAAATTCGGGCTGTCGGGGTGGGTGGCGGGGGCTATTCTCGGCCCCGAGGCGATGGGAGGTCCGCGTATGAGCAGCGACGCAGCCGGCTTCACTGGCAATATCCCGCAGCATTACGATCAGGGTCTCGGCCCGATCATCTTCGCCGAATACGCCGCCGATATCGCCAGGCGCGCAGCCGATAGCCGTCCGGCGCGGGTACTGGAGACCGCAGCCGGCACCGGCATCGTGACCCGGAAATTGCGTGACGCGTTGCCCGAAGGCACGCAGTTGACCGCAACTGACCTCAACCCGCCGATGCTGGGGATTGCCCGCGCCAAGTTTCAGCCCGGCGAGCAGGTCGCTTTCCAGCCTGCCGATGCGATTGCGCTTCCCTTTGCCGATCAAAGCTTCGATGCGGTCGTCTGTCAGTTTGGGCTGATGTTCTTTCCCGACAAGGCAAAATCCTTTTCCGAAGCCTATCGGGTCCTCGCTTCCGGCGGTCGCTACCTGCTCAGCGTCTGGGATTCGCATCGCTACAATACGTTTGGACGTATCGCGCACGAGGTGGCGGGGCGCTTCTTCCCGGTCGATCCGCCGCAGTTTTACAGCGTGCCGTTCTCCTGCCACCAGATCGATCCGATCAAGGAGTTCTTGATGGCAGCAGGTTTCGGTGACGTCGGCATTGCCGTGATCAGGCAGGAGCGAGAGTTGCCTGACATTGCCCACTTCGCGCGTGCAGCCGTGTTTGGCAACCCGCTGATCGATCAGATCCGGGCGCGCGGCGGTGCCGATCCGGAGCGCATTGTCGAGGCACTGGAGCAGGAATATCGCCGGGAGTTCGGCGATAAGCCTGGCCGGATGTCTATTCAAGCGATCGTGTTTTTGGCGATGAAGAGATAACCCTGTTCACGCGAGCAGGGTTACATCGAACTCGCCGATCTGTTCGGAGTCTGCCACGGCATCGATCGCCGATATCCGTTCGCCGCTGATGGTCAGGCGCACCACGACGCGCAATTGCCCGCCGAGCATAACCGCGAGCGCCAGAGATCCGTCGACCAGCGCCGGTTTGGCGGCCTGCGCGCGGCCCTTGAAGAACTCCGCGACCGCGGTGGCGCCTCTGATTTCAGCTTGCGAACCGAGCCGCTGCGCTGCTTGATCAGCGCGCACCACCACATCGGGATCCAGCACCGCGAGCAGGCCTTCGAAATCGCCGTCGCGGGAGGCCTTGAGGAAGGCGTCGACGATGTTTTTCTGTCGGCTGAAATCGGCGTCCGGCGGCGGCGTACCCTGCACCCGGCGGCGGGCGCGGCTGGCCAATTGCCTCGCGGCGGCAGGCGTGCGGCCGACGATCGGTGCGATCTCCTCAAAGGGAACGGCAAACATGTCGTGCAGCACGAAAGCCAGCCGTTCGGCCGGGGCCAGCGTTTCCAGCACCACCAGCAATGCCGCGCCGACGGAATCGGCCATCTCGGCGTCACGCCCATGTGCATCATCAGCGACAGGCTCCGGCACATGCGGTCCCATCGGCTCCTCGCGTCGTGACTTGCGCGAGCGCAGCATGTCGAGGCAGACGCGGGCGACGACCGTGGTCAGCCAGCCGCCAAGGTTTTCGACCGCACTGGTGTCGGAGCGGTTCAGCCGCAACCAGGTCTCCTGCACGGCGTCGTCGACCTCGGCGGTCGAGCCCAGCATCCGGTAGGCCACCGCTCGCAGATGGCCTCGGTTGGCCTCGAATTTTTCAGCCAGAAACTTTTTCTCGTCCATCGGTCACATTCCCATGTCGTGTTCCGTCATGGCTATGACGAACGAAAGCGCGCCGATGTGACAGCAAATCGGCGCGGCCGCGTCAAAACAGAACAAACCATATGGAGCGTAAAATGATGCAAGCCCGAATGAACCACCCGGTCATGGTTGTTCCCGATGCCATGAAAGCGCTGCACACGCTGGGCGAATTGACCAAGAACAGCCTGTCGGAAAAACTGCTCGAACTGGTGCATCTGCGTGCCAGCCAGATCAATGGTTGCAGCGTCTGCGTCGACATGCACGCAAAACTCGCCAGGAAGGCCAGCGAAACCGACGAGCGCCTGTTCGCGGTGGCGGCCTGGCGCGACACGCCCTATTTCACCGAGGGCGAACGGGCGGCGCTGGCGTTGACGGAAGCGCTGACCCGGATCAGTGACCGCGCCGACCCGGTGCCGGACGAGGTATGGGGCGAGGCCGACAAGCATTTCGACGAGGCGGAGCTCGCCGCGCTGATTCTGGCGATCGCCAACATCAATGTCTGGAACAGGCTCAACGTCGCCGTGCGTCAGCCCGTGGGCGTGTGGAAGGGCTAGGGGAATATAATCCCCAAACTAGGGTCAATTTTAGCGTGTCGGATCGTGCCAAATTGACCGGCACGCGCTAAACAGACGAGCCCGGCTGGATCGGCCGGGCTTTCGACGTTTGTCCTTCATGTCGTTTTGACCATGGCCGCCGCCCCTTTAGAACGTCTGTCCATGCTGCGACCGACCATCCGCAAGCGGATTCTCGGCATCGCCCTGGGTCTGATCTTCCTGATGGCGATCACGTCGGCGCTGTCGACGGTGATGACGCGAAAGATCGCCCACCAGCTCGACGAGCTCAGCTCCAAATATGTCGAGGCCTATGGACATCTGGCGCGCGTGAATGTGCGCTCGCTGGAGCAGGCGCTGGCGTTGCGTCGGATGGCGATCGCCAAGATGCAAATGCCGCCCGACAACGCCGGCTTCGCGGAGCGGCAAAAGGTCTATGAAGGCATGTGGGCGGACATTGACAGGGAGGCGCAGGCCGCGCGCGCCCTGATCAATGCAATCATCGACGACCCCTCGACCGAGTCGGACAATGCAAAGCTCGGCCGGATCGACGACCGGATCGAGCACGTCAGCAGCGACCTCCGCCGCTATCTGGACGATGAGTATAAGCGGTTGTTGCCGCTGCTGGAGAGCGGGAGTTTTGCGGAAGCCCGCGCCAGCCTCATCCGGACCGACGCGCTTCGCGACGAGTTCAACCGCAAGATCGATGAAATCCGCGCGGACATGCTGGCGCAGGTCCGCGCCGACGCCAAGATCACGATGCGCGACCAGAACACGGCTATCATCATCTCCGTGATCCTGACAGTGCTGGCATCGGTCGTCGGGCTTCTGTTCTCGATATTCGTCAGCGTCGGTATCACGCGGCCGGTGAGGCGGCTGCTGGACGGCACCCGCGCGGTAGAGGCCGGCCGGCTCGACGGATCGATCGACGTCACCACGCGCGACGAAATCGGCCAGCTCACGACGGCCTTCAACAAGATGGTCGAACAGTTGCGCCTGAAGGAGGAGTTGCGCGAGACCTTTGGCCGCTATGTCGACCCGCGCGTCGTGGAAGGCTTGATCGACCGGCAGGGCCCGACCGCCGGCGACGGCGAGCGGCGGGTGATGACGGTGCTGTTCTGCGACATGAAAGGGTTTACCCGCCTCAGCGAGGGCATGACGCCGCAAGGCCTCGTCAAGGTGATGAATCACTATTTGTCGACGATGTCGGGGCCGATTCGCAGCCATCGCGGCATCATCGACAAGTATATCGGCGATGCGATCATGGCCTATTGGGGCCCTCCCTTTACCGAGCATAGCGAGCAGGCGCGGCTGGCCTGCCTTGCCGCGGTCGAGATGGCCAACCGCGGCCAGGCGTTGCGAACCGAGCTGCCCGAATTGATCGGCGTTCGCACGGTGCCGAGCGACTGTGAGGTCCGCATCGGCATTGCCACCGGCGAGGTGCTGGTCGGCAGCATCGGCTCGGAATTCATGATGAGCTACACCGTGATGGGCGATGCGGTAAATCTGGCGTCCCGCCTGGAGAACGCCAACAAGGTCTATGGCAGCCATTCGCTGGCTTCGGAGGCCGCGATCATGGCCGCCGGCGACGCGGTCGAATCGCGCGAAGTCGATCGGATCGTGGTGGTTGGCCAGACCAATCCCGAAGCGGTGTTCGAGATCATCGGGCGTGCGGGTGAGCTGACCGAGCCGCAACTCGTGCTGTTGGCGCGGTACGCCGAGGGGCTGGCTGCGTATCGGGCGCGCCGCTGGGATGAGGCGCGTCGGGCTTTTCAGGCGGCGCTTGAGGCGGTCCCCGGCGACGGGCCGTCGATGGCGATGGCCGAACGGGTCGAGACGTTTCGCGCCAACCCACCGCCCGCCGACTGGGATGGCGCCTGGCGTCTCGATCAGAAATGATGCGGCGGCCTCACGCCTTCAGAAATTCCAGCACGATGTCGCAGAATTCCTGCGGCGCCTGTTCGAATCAGTCCTCCGCGAGATACGCCAAAACGATCTCGCAATATCTCTGCGGCGCTTGCTCGAACATCGGATGGGTGGTGCCCGGGATCATCTCGGTGCGCGATCCCCTTACGTTGGACGCCAGGGCCCTCAGCACCTTCGGCAGCGTGCCCTTGGTGTTGGCGCCGCCGATGAACAGCGTCGGCGTCTGGATCGCCTCTGCATCTGCCTTGGAGAAGGGCGGGCGCTGGTCGCGCATTTGGCCGATCAGCGTCGTGGCATTGTCGCGTAGCAATTGCTTGGGCGTCGCCGGCAGGCGTTTCCACGCGCCGGGACCTTCCAGCGCATCCATGAAAATCTGCAACCCGCCGTCGATATCACCTCTCGCGATCACCTCGGCGGAAGCCGCGATCATGCCGGCGAGCGGCGAGGGGCCGGGCTTGTAAGCGGGATCGAGCGTGGCGTCGAGTTCGCCGCCGGGCTCGGCCAGGATCAGCTTGCGCAACAGATCCGGCCGGCGCTGCGCGACGCGAAAGCAGATGTGACCGCCGCGGGAATGGCCCATCAGGTGGACCGGCCTGGTATCGAGCTTCTCAATGAAGCCGATGACGTCATCCACATGCTGGGCGATCGAATAGGTGTCGCCGACGCCGTCCCATTGCTCGGGGAAGAAGTGTCGCAGCGAGGGGGCGATCACGCGGTGCCGGCGCGTCAAGGGTCCCAGCACCGACGACCAGATTCGGAAATCGCACAGCGAGCCGTGCACGCAGACCAGCGGCGGGCCGTCGCCGGCGCCTTGGCCGATGTCGAGATAGGCCATGTCATAGCCGTTGACGTGAAAAGTCTGCATAGGGTCTCGTGAGAAATGAAAAGGGCTCAGGCCATTGCAGGCCCTGGGCGGGAGCCCAGATCAGCGGAAGTTGTTCATGCCGTCAAGTTCCCCCGGGATTCGGGTGGATAGCAATAATCTCCAAGCCTAGATTTGGGCCAGATGCGAAGCGGGGTGGCACTGAACAGGAGACTATGGAGCCAGCCATGACCGGGCACCATTTTACGATATTCGACACTGCGATCGGCCGCTGCGGCATCGTGTGGGGCGAGCGCGGCATCACCTCGGTGCAATTGCCGATGGGTGACGAGAAGAAGACCCGCACCCGCCTGCAGCAGCGACATGGCGACCTGATCGAGGCACCACCGCCGGCAAAGGTGCAGGCCGCGATCGACGGCATGGTCGAGCTGCTTGAAGGCAAGCCGAACGATCTCGCCGACGTCGTGCTCGATCTCGACGGCGTTCCCGAATTCAACCGCGGCGTTTACGACATCGCGCGCACCATTCCGCCGGGCAAGACCATGACCTATGGCGATATCGCCAGGAAGCTCGGCGGCGTCGAGCTGTCGCGCGACGTCGGTCAGGCGCTGGGCCGCAACCCCTGTCCGATCGTGGTGCCCTGTCACCGCGTGCTGGCGGCGGGCAACAAGCCCGGCGGCTTCTCCGCCAATGGCGGGGTGGTGACGAAGCTGAAGATGCTGGAAATCGAGGGTGCGGTGGTGAACCACACGCCGAGCCTGTTCGATTGAGGTTCACCGGCCCTTGAAATTGGGCGTACGCTTCTCGTTGAAGGCCAGCACGCCCTCACGACGGTCCTCGGTCGGGACCATGCGGTTATAGGCCTCGATCTCCAGCGTGAGGCCGTCGCGCAACGACAGTTGCAGGCCGCGATGGATCGACAGCTTTGCCTGACGGACCGAAATCGGGGCGTTGCGGGCGATCCGCGACGCGGTTGCCAGCGCCGAGGGTAACAACTCCGGCAGCGAGAAAACTTCGTTCACAAAGCCCCACTCACGCGCTTCCGCTGAGGTAAACGGCTTGCCGGTCAGGATCAGCTCCTTAGCGCGGCGCTCGCCGACGGCGCGCGGCAAGGTTTGCGTGCCGCCGCCGCCCGGCATGATGCCGAGCGTTACCTCGGTCAGCGCGAAGCGCGCCGTCTCCGCCGCATAGAGAAAATCGCAACATCCCGCGATCTCGCAGCCGCCGCCATAGGCGGCGCCGTTGACCGCGCCGATGATCGGCACCGGACAGTCGATCAGCGCCCGCACCATCCGCTCGAAAATGACGTGCTGGCGCGTCCACGCCTCGTCCGTCATGCCGCGGCGCTCCTTCAGGTCGCCGCCGGCACAGAACGCCTTGTCGCCGGTGCCGGTCAGGACGATGCAGCGCAGGTTTTTTGGATCGAGTGCCACGTCCTCGAAATAGCGAACGAGGTCGCGCCCCATCTGGGTGTCGAGCGCGTTGGAGGCATCCGGACGGTTGAGCCGGACAACCGCTACGTGCTCGTCGACCGGCTCGATCGAGAGCGTTTCGAAAGCGGATGGGTTTTGATTCATATCGCCTCGCAGGTAAATCCGCTGCCCGTGCGCCGGATCTTCCCACCAGAGGGTGAAGGGAAATGCGCGGTGCAGCACAGCGTCTCGGTATCGCAGTAGCGTTCCAGGAAGCTGCGCCGCGTCTTCGCCGCCTGCGCCTGGTCGACGTCGAACTTTACGGATAGTTCCGGATAAAGCGCCTGCAGCGGCGAATGCATCAGGTCGCCCGAGAACACCGCGTCGTCCTTGCCGCGGCCGAAGGTGAAGGCGGCGTGGCCGGGCGTGTGGCCCGGCGTCGGCAGGATGCGGGTGTGATCGCCGATCGCGAAATCGCTGCGGACGATTTCGGCCTGCCTGGATTCTACGACCGGCAGCACGCTGTCGGCAAACGGCGGCACCGGCGTCTTGGCGTGCGTCTCGGTCCAGTAGTCGAATTCGGCCTTGTCGAAGACGTAGCGTGCCTTCGGGAAGGTCGGTACCCAGCGGCTGTTCTCAAGCCGCGTGTTCCAGCCGACATGATCGACATGCAGATGCGTACACATGACGTAGTCGATGTCATCAACGGAAAAGCCGGCGGCGGCGAGACCGCGCATATAGGTATCGTCGGTCTTCATGTTCCATTTCGGACGCTGCGGCCGCGGCTTGTCGTTGCCGATGCAGCTATCGATCAGGATGGTGTGGTGCGGCGTCTTCACCACATAGGACTGGAAGCACAGGATCAGCACGTCCTTGTCGTCGAGCGCGCCGATGTTTCGCATCCACGGACGGTGCTCTGCCAGGACTTCCGGTGTCAGGTGAGGCAGCAGCTCCAGTGCCGGCAGGAAGGTGGTCTCCTGCTCGATGATACGGTGAATGGTGAGATCGCCGACAGTGAATTTCAGGCTCATGCTTGCCCCTGGCTGAATTATCGTACGTTGTGCCTGACGTAGGGAATGATGAAGTTGGCGAGGATGTCGAGCGCGGCATTTCCTTGCCGGCCGCTGCCATAAAGCCCTGACGTGGTCATGACCACAAGGTCGAGCTCAGGGACGATAAAGATACGCTGGCCGCCCAAGCCCATTGCGGCAATCCATTTTACGTCCTTGTCGCCGGATAGCGTGCGGCCCATCCACCATTGCTGCCCACAGTAGAACAGGTCGCCGAAATAGCCGATTGCCTGAAAGCGCGGCGTGATGTTGTCCCAGCCCGGCGACTTTGCCGCCGAATAGTCCGGAAAGAATTTGACGACGGGCTCGTCAGCGCTCTTGATCAGCTCGCGGTCGATGGCGATCCCGACCAGCAACGAGATCACGCTTTTCGAAACCGACCGCATGTCGTGCTTGGTGGTCGCATCGAACTCGTGCGGCCCGTCGCCCATTCCCCAGGGCTCGTCACGGCCCGGAAAATATTGCTCGAACACCAGCTTGCCGCGGCGGACCGCGACCACGGCATGAACGTTGGCATGGGTGGCCGCAAGCCGCGCCGCGATGCCGCACAGGCGCGGGCCATCGAGGCCGACACTCTCCGGTGTCGCTGTCGGCCAGCCATCGTTGAGTGATGTGGGGCTTCCGCAGGCGAGATTGCGCTGATCGGTCGAGAGCTGATGGGTCTGCGCCGCGACGGCAGACGTCGCAAGCGTGAGGACGGCGGCAAGGCCGAGGCGTCGCAAAACCCTGCCACCCTCGCGCATGCCGCTGTCTCCTTTTTGGATGTTACGCCGGGGGCGGTACCGAGATCTTGACCGACGGCCGCTCCAGCATCTTCTGATGGAAGGCGTCGAGCTTCGGATAGGCCTTGCGCCAGCCGCAATCGGCAAAGCGGAAGTCCGCATAGCCGAGCACGCAAACAAGGCCGATCTGCGCAATGTTGAACGGGCCGGAAAGCACGTCGGGCCTGTTCTCGAACCGCGCCATGCCGGCCCAGGCCCGCTTCCAGTGGTCGTCGTGCCAGGCATCCCAGCGCAGCCCTTCCGGCCGCACCATTTTTTCGTAGCGGCACAGCAGCATGGAATCGAGCATGCCCTGCAGCAGGGAATGGTCGCTCTTGACCTTCCAGCGTTCGGGCCCGGAAGCGGGGATTAGCTTGCCGCCGCCGGCGAGCTCGTCGAGATATTCTGTTATGACATAGGAATCGAGAATGACGTCGCCATTGTCGAGGATCAGCACCGGCAGCTTCTTCAGCGGCGTGATCTTCGAATATTCCTCGTTCGGCTGCCCCGGCGCGACGGTGGCCGGCGTGAGTTCAATCTTGTCGATCAGGCCGGTCTCGATCGCGGCAATGCGGACTTTCCGGGCGAAGGGGGAGGCGGGAGAGAAGGTGAGTTTCATTTTTCTTATTCCCTTGGATGTTTTCTCCATCGTCATGCCCGAGCAGAAGCTCGAAGCGCGTCTTCGCGCAAGATGTCCCGGGCATCCACGTCTTGAAAGTCTAACCGCAAGCAAGACATGGATGGCCGGGACAAGCCCGGCCATGACGAGCTAGTGCGAATGTTGCACTAGCCTCACGCCGCGATGATTTCCTGGCGCTGCTCGCCGAGGCCATCGATGCCGAGCGTGACGACGTCGCCGACATTGAGGAAGGTCGGCGGCTTCATGCCGAGGCCGACGCCGGGCGGGGTGCCGGTCGTGACGATGTCGCCGGGCAACAGCGTCATGAACTGCGAGACATAGGAAATGCACTTCGCCATCGAGAAGATCATGGTCGAGGTGTTGCCGGTCTGGCGGCGCTGGCCGTTGACGTCGAGCCACATGCCGAGCTTCTGCACGTCAGGGATTTCGTCCTTGGTGACGAGCCAGGGCCCGACCGGCCCGAACGTGTCGTGCGACTTGCCCTTGGTCCACTGGCCGCCGCGCTCCTGCTGAAAATTGCGCTCGGAGACGTCGTTGCAGACGCAATAGCCGGCGACATGGTTAAGCGCGTCGGCTTCCGAGACATACTTGGCGCGGGTGCCGATGATGGCGGCGATCTCGACTTCCCAGTCGAGCTTGGTGGAGCCGCGCGGCTTTTCGACCGAGTCGTTCGGGCCCGACAGCGAGGTGTTGGCCTTGATGAAGAAGATCGGCTCGGTCGGGATCGGCGATCCCGTCTCCTTGGCGTGGTCGCTGTAATTCAGGCCGATCGCGACGAATTTCGAGATGCCGGTGACGGGTGCGCCGAAGCGCTGCTTGCCGTCGACGGCGGGAAGCTTGGAGGTATCCAGCGCCGCCAGCTTGGCGAGCGCGGCCGGCGCATAGGCCTCCCCGTCGAGGTCCCTGATTTGGGCGGAAAGATCGCGCAACTGGCCGGATTTATCGATCAGGCCGGGCTTTTCCGCGCCCTTGGCGCCGTAACGTACAAGCTTCATTTTATCGCTCCCTGCGGGGTTTTCTTTGGGAATTCGGGGGAATTTCCCTAAACTTCAGACGCTTCTTGGAACAGCGGCGCACGAAATTCAACTGCCGAAAGCGCAGGGTAGGGTGGGCAAAGGGGCCCTTGCGCCGTGCCCACCATATATCGCCAACGTTGAATGGTGGGCACGCTTCGCTTTGCCCACCCTACCGATTCTCCAGCGTTGCGAACCGGAAGGCATCCCCATCACGCTTGATATGACCGGCGCCAAAGTGCCCGCCGATTACCAGCGTCGGCGTGTCGGCAAAGCGTGAAAACAGCTCGCGCCGGGTTTCTGCCGACTGCCGGGGATCGGAATCGGCGGTCGAGGACCAGCCGAGATGGGCCATCTGGCAGGGATGGTGGGCGACGTCTCCCGTCAGCAGGCCTTCCTCGCCCTCCGACCTGATATGGACGCTCATATGGCCGGGGCTGTGGCCGGGCGTCGGGATCAGGGTGATCTCATCCGAAAGCCTGGCATCGCTGGCGAGGAGATCGGCCTTGCCGGCGTCGGCGATCGGTCTCACGGAATCGTTGAACACCGCGAGCTTGTCCGGCTCATCGCTGTGGTCGCGCCAGTAGTCGTATTCGGTCTTGCCGAACAAGTATCTGGCATTGGCGAAAGTTGGCACCCATGTGTCGTCGACCAGTTTCGTGTTCCAGCCGACATGGTCGACATGTAGATGCGTGCACAGCACGGTATCGATACTGTCGGGCGGGAAGCCCGCCGCCGTCAGCGTGTCGAGGAACGGATCCTTGCGATTGTTCCAGGTCGGCACCTTGCGGCCCTGCTTGTCGTTCCCAAGTCCGGTATCGACGATGATCCGCCGGGACGGCGTCTCCACCACGAACGAGTGGATCGACATTTTGAGCCGGCCTTCCTCGGTGGCGAACTGCGGAATCAACCAGGGCAGTTTCTGAATTTCCTCATTGGTTGCGAGCGGCAGGATGAATCGGGTGCTGCCGACCGTTTCCATTTCGACGATTCTGGTGATCCTGACCCTGCCCACCTTCCATTGCATCCGGCGGTTCCTCCCGTTTCTGTTGGTTGGGCCAAGGATGCGGGTTTCCATGTTCCGGCGCAACGGATCATCTCGCGACGTTTGGCGTTATCGCATGGCCCGTATGAGGAACATGCGATGCCAGAACTGATGATTTCGCCCGAGAAAGTCGGCTTTCTGATTGAGAAGGCCCGGCAGTTCGACGTCAAGGAAGCTGCGTCCGATCCTGACTCCGGATCGAACCCTGCCGATGACGACATGATCGATGTGCTCGAGGATGATGGGCGCGATCCGGTCGCGCGCGAGATTGCCGGTTTCATCGATGCGCTGAGCGAGGACGAACAGATCGACCTCGTGGCGCTGATGCGGCTCGGGCGCGGCGACGGAACTATCGAGGAATGGAAAGAGCTGCGGGAGCAGGCCGCGGAAGGACGCCGTGGTCCCACCGCGCGCTATCTCTTGGGCGAGCCGATGCTCGGCGATCTTCTCGCCGAAGGTCTCGATGAATTCGGTCTCTTCTGGACCGAAGAGCGGACCACGCCGATCCAGTGATTATCGGGCGCAGTCCACGATGACGGTGCCGAGCTTGTCGCCTTTCTCCACCGCCAGATGCGCTTCTGCGGTGTCGGAGAGCGCAAACTGCGCCGCGACGTTATGGATGCGCGGGCCTGCCGCCAGCCATTTCGTGATGTCCGCCTGCGCCGCCGCCAACAGCGGCGGTGGCAGCGCAAACAGCACCAGGGCGCGAAGCGCGATGCATTTCTCCATCAACTCGCGCATCGGCACCATAGGCGTGCGGTTGCCGTTGGTGGCATAGACCGCGATCGTCGAGTTCACGCCCATCAGTTTCAGCGTGGTTTCGATGTTGCCGCCGAAATCGACATCGACGACGCGGTTCACGCCACGCTGTCCGGTGAAGGCCATCGCTTTCGCGACGACGTCCTCCGTCTTGTAATTGACGACGAGATCGGCGCCGGCGAGCCGCGCCTGCTCGGCCTTCGCCGCTGAGCTGACGGTCGCGATCACTTGCGCGCCGCCCCATTTGGCGAGTTGCACGGCGTAGTGCCCGACCGCGCCGGCGCCGCCGGTGACGAGCACGGTCTGTCCCACGATCGGCCCATCGCAATAGAGGCAGGTCCACGCCGTCATGGCGGGAATGCCCAGCGTGGCGCCTTCCGCGAACGATAGATTGTCCAGCAGCGGCGTCACCAGATGTTCGGCGAGCGCAATATATTCGGTCGCGGTACCGAACGCGCGGCCGTTGCGCTGGCCATTGAACAGCCAGACGCGCTGACCGATCTTGAGCCGGGTGACGCCGTCGCCGACCTGATCGATGATCCCTGCGCCGTCGCTGTTGGGAATGACGCGCGGATATTCCATCGGCCGATAGCCGCCGCCGCGTCGGCCGACATCGGCTGGATTGACGCCGGACGCCTCCAGCCGCACCCGGACCTCGCCCGGGCCGGCCACCGGCGTCGGCATCTCGCCATGGGCCAGCACCTCGCGCGCTGGCCCCGTTCGTTCGTACCAGACTGCTTTCATCCCGCGTCCCTTAGAGCGTGCCCGGGAATGCGCCGCCGTCGAGCAGGATGTTCTGCCCGGTGATGAAGCCGGCCTTGGCGCCGCAGAGGAAGGCGCAGGCAAGACCAAATTCCTCGGGGTCGCCAAAACGTCCCGACGGATTGAGTTTGGCGCGTTCGGCGAGCACCTGGTCTATCGTGATGCCGCGCTTTTCGGCTTCGGGCTTGGCCGTTCCGGTCAGGCGGTCGGTGACGAACGGACCCGGCAACAGGCCATTGATGGTGACGTTGTTGATCACGGTCTTGCGCGACAGTCCCGCGATGAAACCGGTGAGGCCGGCGCGCGCGCCGTTGGAAAGCCCCAGGATATCGATCGGCGCTTTCACCGCGGCCGAGGTGATGTTGACGATGCGGCCGAATTTGCGCGCCATCATGCCGTCCACCGTCGCCTTGATCAGCTCGATCGGGGTGAGCATGTTGGCGTCGATCGCCTTGATCCAGTCGTCGCGGGTCCAGTTGCGGAAATCGCCGGGCGGCGGGCCGCCGGCATTGTTGACGAGGATATCCGGTTCGGGACAGGCCTTCAGCACCGCCTCGCGGCCGGCCGGCGTGGTGATGTCGCCGACGATCTCGGTTACGGTGACGCCGGGATTAGCCTTGCGGATTTCATCGGCGGTCTTCTTCAGCGCCTCCGCGCCGCGCGCGGTGAGCGTGACATGCACGCCTTCCTTAGCGAGCGCGATGGCGCAGGCGCGCCCCAGGCCCTTGCTCGATGCACAGACGATGGCGCGACGGCCTTTGATCCCAAGATCCACAGTTTCTCTCCCGTTATGTCAGGTGATGTTTGAAAGGTGATGCGGCTACTGTAGCCAAGTCGAGCGGCCCTGATAAGAGAGCGGCTACCGCCGAAACGCATATCAGGAAGACCACGCCGATTATATGTGCCGGTCTTTCCTCAGGCGGTCGATCGTGGCCACGAGATCCGACGGAAGGGACTTGATGCCCAATTGCCCGGCGGCCGATAGCAGCGGTCGCAACCGAGAACCGGTCATGAATGTCGGTTGCTGGTTGGTTGGCAGAAGCCGGTCGAAGATCAGCACGAGGGTGGTCGCGATCAGGCCGACGCGCACCGCGCCAAGAACGGCGCCGCCAAGGCGGTCGGCCACGCCGGCTTGCTGGCCAATGACGTCGTCGAGGGCTATGCGCGCCAACTTGCCGAGCACCATGCCGGTGACCAGGAAGGCTCCGAAGAACAGCAGCGAATTCTGCGCAAACGGCGGGGCGAGCTTGTCGCCGATCTGCGGCGACAATAGCGGCATCAGTCCCATCGCGATCGGCATCGCGGCGAGATAGGCCACAATCGTAATCGCGCTGCGCAACAGCCCGGTATTGAAACCGGTGACCACAGAGATAGCCAGGCCGAGATAGACGATGGCGTCGAAGCTGTTCATCGGAAAAATTCCACCGGGTTTCGATACCGATGCTTCGTCAATGAATCGGATTGGCGATCGCTAAAATCGTCCGTATCGATGGGCCGGGGCGGCTGAGGATCGGCTCTCTCCCCGTCATTGCGAGCGAAGCGAAGCAATCCATCGCGCGGCATAACGGATGGATGGATTGCTTCGTCGCTTCGCTCCTCGCAATGACGGCGGACGCGGCGCGCCGATCAAACTGCCCGCATTTCCGCTCTTATCATGTCCGCGGCCTTCTCGCCGATCATGATGGTCGGTGCGTTGGTGTTGCCGCCGATCAACGTCGGCATGATCGAGGCATCGACCACGCGCAATCCCTCGACGCCATACACCTTCAGCTTCGGATCGACCACGGCCATGGGATCGTTCACGCCCATCCTGGCTGTGCCGACCGGATGATAGACGGTATCGACGCGCTCGCGCAGCAGGGTCCGGATGTCGTCATCGCCATGCACGCCTTCCGTGAACATCTCCTTCTTCTGCAACGCGCGCAGTGCCGGCGTCTCCATCAGCCGCCGCGTGGTCTTGAAGCCCGCGACCATGGTTTCCAGATCGTCAGGATCGCCAAAGAAATTCGGATCGATCAGCGGCGGCGCAAACGGATCGGCGCTTCCAAGCGAAACGCTGCCGCGACTCTTCGGCCGCAGCAGGCAGACGTGGCAGGTAAAGCCGGTGCCGCGATGGCGCTTGCGGCCGTGATCGTCGGCCAGCGCCATGCCGAAATGAAGCTGGATGTCGGGGATGTCGAGGTCGGGCCGGGTTTTCAGGAAGCCGCCGCATTCGGCGAAATTCGACGTCATCGGCCCGCGACGCTCGCGCCGATACTGGCGGATGGCCCGCAGCAGCCGCGGCAGCGCTTTCAGCGAAATGCCGTTGAAGTTCGGATTGTCGGACATGTAGCCGAACACGAAATCCGGGTGGTCCTGCAGGTTCTGCCCGACGCCGGGCAGATGGTGCACGGTGGCGATGCCGTGTTTACCAAGCTCGGCGCTGTCGCCGATGCCCGACAGCATCAGGAGATGCGGCGTCTGGAAGGCGCCGGCGGAGAGGATCACCTCGCGCCGAGCGCGAATTTGTTTGATCTCCTTGCCTTGCCGGTACTCGACGCCGACCGCGCGCTTGCCTTCGAACAGGATGCGGGTGGCGTGGGCGTGGGTCTCGACGCGCAGATTGGCGCGGCTTCCCATATGCGGGTGGATGTAGGCGCGCGCGGCGCTGCAGCGTTCGCCATTCCGCTGCGTCAGCTGATAGATGCCGAGGCCTTCGTGCTCGTCGGCATTGAAATCCTCGCGCAGCCGAAACTGCGCTTCCTGCGCTGCCTGCAGAAATATCCGCTGCACCGGATTGCCGGTGCGCGACTTGTTGACGGTAAGCGGTCCGCCCTTGCCGTGATATTCGCCGCCGAAATCGGCATTATCCTCGGCACGCTTGAAGTAGGGCAGCACATCCGCGAACGACCAGCCGGTGTTGCCGAGCGAGGCCCATTGGTCGTAGTCGGCGCGATGGCCGCGGATATAGACCATCGCGTTGATGGCGGAGGAGCCGCCGAGCCCCTTGCCGCGCGGCTGATAGCCGATGCGGCCGTTGAGGCCCTTCTGCGGCACGGTGTTGAAGGCCCAGTTGTTGACGCTGCCGGCAACCATCAGCACGAGCGCGAACGGCGTCGTGACCACCCAATTGTCGTTCCGGCCACCGGCATCGAGCAGCGCCACCGACGTCTTCGGATCTTCCGAAAGCCGCCCTGCCACCGTGCAGCCGCCGGAGCCGCCGCCCACCACCACGAAATCGTAAGCTTCCGCCACGCTCATTCCCCCCGGATTTTTTGTTCTGGCGACCTCACGGGCCGCGCCTTGGTCGCCTCTTGGGGCGCAAAACTCCGCTTTTGGGGCGTTTATGGCAAGAGCGGTTCCAGGAGGCGGTTTTTGCGCTCCAAGTGCTCGTTTTTGCTGTCATAAAATCTGCAAAAGCGGGATCTTGCCCCTTTCCAAAGCAGGGCGACGTTGATACATACCCCTCGCGCCCGATGGCTTTGCCCGGGTTGCCTTCTCAGGAAGCCTCCGGACGGGATCGATCGGCGCAAACACGCGTTGGCCGGGTTCGTTTCGGGTCCGGTTTTTTTGAAGGCAGTGCAACGGTTTAACGCGGGGTGGAGCAGCCCGGTAGCTCGTCAGGCTCATAACCTGAAGGTCGCAAGTTCAAATCTTGCCCCCGCAACCAAATCTAATTGCGAAAACCCTGGTCCCAGCGACCGGGGTTTTTCGTTTTCAGGGCAATCGCCAGAATTTCCGGCAAGCCACCCGCCGAGCTTCCCATCGCAAACCAATCGGATGGGTGTTCAAATCAGCTTCTGCGGCCGTCAACGGCAGAACTGCGCTATGCCGCCAGACGTCGAAAGTTCGGCTAGCAGCCAGCGTTTGAACACCTGAAGCGTGCGGTTGCGCTGCGCGCCCGGCGGATGGACGAGCCAGTAACTCCCGGTCGGATGCGCTAGCGAAAGCGGCCGACAGATCGTGCCTTGACGCTCCCGCTCGATGATGAACGGCTCCAGTCCAAGCGCCACACCGGCGCCTTGCTCGGCAGCCTGCATCGCAGCGACAAAGCTGTCGACGGAGATTGTCCGTGCCGGCTTCAGTTTGGCGACGCCGGCGTGCTCCAGCCATAATGGCCACGCAGC
This sequence comes from Bradyrhizobium paxllaeri, assembly GCF_001693515.2. NCBI lineage: Bacteria > Pseudomonadati > Pseudomonadota > Alphaproteobacteria > Hyphomicrobiales > Nitrobacteraceae > Bradyrhizobium > Bradyrhizobium paxllaeri. Next base: position 7,137,430 of record NZ_CP042968.1, on the reverse strand, counting down.
CGGGAAAGTCGTCACGTGAATCAGCGCGGCGCGCCTGAGGTCGCTTGGCTCGCGCAGGTTCAGTCGGCGTGCCAGCGAAGGCGCCGCCACGGGCGTGGTCCTGATTGCCGCGAGATGGTGTGCCGTGATCCCTTCGAACATTCCATCTCCAACGCTGATCCCGGCATCGAAAGCCTCGAGTTCGAAATCGACGTTGCGGCTGGAGCTTTCGATCGCAAGGTCGATGTCCGGATGCTGCGTCATGAAGCCGGCCAGGCGCGGAATGAGCCAGGCAGAAGCGAACATCGGCAGCACCTTGAGCCGGAGCCTTTGCCGTGCCGCCTTGCCGGTTGCGGAAGATCCGACCCGCGCCAGTTCAGCAAAGGCCCGGCCAGTTGCGGCGGCGAGGATTTTGCCTTCCGCGGTCGCCGCGATGGCGCGGTGTGTACGCACGAACAGCGCGGCGCCGAGTGCCTGCTCAAGATTGCGTATCCGATGGCTGACCGCCGACGGGCTGAGATTGAGGAGCTGCGCCGACGCTTTGAAACTGCCGGTTCGGAATGCGACATCAAATGCTTGCAATGCCAGGAGCTGCGACGCGTTGAGCGACGCGGCCGCGATTGCCGGCTGAACCGCCTGCAACAGGCGCCGCGAAGTTGCCGTCGAGACCGACCTGTGGGGAGTGGGACGCGCGCGTTTCATTCGATGATCCTACTGCACCGATAACCGTCCGTCGCCTGATTTGCGGAGTACGGATGAACTACGTTCATCCGAGAACGCTCCGGTTTCTCTTGCGCGCCGACGGGGTCGAACGAAATGATCCGGCATGACCGAACCCGAGCTTGTGCGCTACGAAACCGACGGCCCCGTTGCGGTCGTCACCATCAACAGGCCGCACGCGCGCAATGCCGTCAATCCGGCGACGGCGCGCGTGCTGGCCGAAAGCTTCCGTCGCTTCGACGCGGATGCCGCGCTGTCAGTCGCGATCCTCGCAGGCGCGGAAGGCACCTTCTGCGCCGGATTCGATCTCAAGGAAACGGCCGCCGGACGGCGGGGACATCGCGTCGAGCGCGGCGATGCGCCGATGGGACCGAGCCGCTTCAAGCTGGGCAAGCCGGTGATCGCCGCGGTCGAAGGTCACGCTGTCGCCGGCGGCCTCGAACTGGCATTGTGGTGCGACCTGCGTGTCGCCGCGCGCGATGCGACCTTCGGCGTCTATTGCCGGCGTTTTGGCGTGCCGCTGATGGATCTCGGCACCGTGAGGCTGCCGCGTCTGATCGGCCACAGCCGTGCAATGGATCTGATCCTGACCGGCCGCGGCATTTCAGGCGAGGAAGCGGAGCGGATCGGGCTGGCCAATCGGGTGTGCGAGCCTGGTTCCGCGCTGGTGACCGCGCGCGAGCTCGCCCACGCCCTGGCGCGGCTTCCCCAGGCGGCGCTGCGCAGCGACCGGATGTCGGCGATCGAGCAATGGGATCTCGGCTGGGAGCAGGCGATGCTGAACGAGTTCAGGCTCGGCATCGCCACGGCCGCAACCGGGGAGACGGAAAACGGCGCGCGGCGTTTCGTCGCCGGCGCTGGACGGCACGGCGTGGCAGCGACCTAAGCTCTAGATTCTTGCTTGACGCATTTTCTTCACGCGAACCGGTATCCACCCCGGATCAAGTCCGGGGCAGGCTTTCGCTCGAACGCTATGGCACAGGTTGGGAGAACGCTCATGAACGGCATGTTGGCGGATGAACCAGAGATCGTTGAACGGATCCTTGATCACATCGACCGCAAATCCACCGATCTCAGCGACGGGGTGTGGCACGAGCCGGTCGAGCACTACACGTCGCAGGCGCGGTTCTCTGCGGAGATTCGCCAGGTATTTCGCAAGACGGCCACGCCGTTCTGTCCTTCTGCGGCGCTGCCGGACACCGGCTGCTATGTGGCACGCGATGCCGCGTTGACGCCGGTCGTTGCCGTCCGCGGCGGCGACGGCAAGGTTCGGGCCTTCCGCAACGCTTGCCGGCATCGCGGCGTGCAACTGGTTGATGGCTCCGGCTGCAAGAAGGCGCTGACCTGCCGCTACCACGCGTGGACCTACGGCCTCGACGGCCAATTGCGCGGTATTCCCGACGAACACGGTTTTCCCGGCATCGACAAGGCCGCCTATGGCCTCGTTCCGATTCAGGCCGAAGAGAGGAGCGGCATGGTTTTCGTCACGCAGGATGGAGCCGAAATTCGCGACGGCGCAACTGAATCGTTGCCGGACCTGTTCGGACCGGACTGGCGCCTCCTTACGACCGTGGAGCAGGAATTTGCGGCGAACTGGAAGATTGTCGCCGAGGGATTCCTCGAAGGATATCATATCCGCTCCACGCATCACGACACGTTCTTTCCGCTGCAGTACGACAACATCAATGTTGTCGAAGCCTTCGGGCGCAACAGCCGGATCAGTTTTCCATACCGCCGGATCGAGAAGCTTCGGAAGGTGCCGCCGGCCGAACGCAGGACCTGGGGAATGCTGACCCATGTCTACCATCTGTTTCCGAACGTCATGATCGCGACGTTCCCCACCAACATGATCATGACCGTTCTGGAGCCGCTCGCCGTCGACCGCACCCGGCTCGTCACTTACACGCTCTCCAATCTCGCTGGGCATGAAGAAGGCCGCGCCGCGATCGCGCAAGGGCGAAACTTCGTCGCGCTCGGCGCGGCGGAGGATCGTGACGTGGCCTGCGCCGCACAGCGCGGTCTTGCCGCGGGCGCCAATGACGTATTTACCTTCGGCCTGTTCGAAGGTGCGATCCGGCATTTTCACCGCAACCTCCAGACCTTGATCGGAGAAACGGCATCATGATCCATTCGAAACGGATAAGTGCCATCGCAATCGTCACCATCGACCGGCCCGCTTCTGCCGCTCGATCAGTCCCTCCGCACGTGGCGCCACAGCAGGTCGGCGATTTCGCGGCGGCGTTGCGCCTTGGCCTTGGGCGATGACATGTCCCAGCCGAATTGCGCCTCGAAGGTGTGGCGGTTCGCGACCGAGAAGAAGCAGAGCGCGTTCAGCGTCATGTGCAGCTCGTTCGGATCGATGCCTGGCCTGATCGCGCCGCTGCGAACGCCTTTTTCCAGCACCGCGGCGATCTGGTTGATGATGGGCCGCGTCATCTCCTTGAGCTTCCGGCTGGCGCTGATGTGCCGGCCGCGATGGATGTTCTCGATGGTGACCAGGCGAATGTATTCCGGGTTGGTCTGGTCGAAATCGAAGGTGAATTCCGCAAGCCTTCGGATCGCTGCCTCCGGCTCCAGCGCCTCGAGGTGGAGACCTTCTTCGGCAACGCGCATCTTGGCGTACGCCATCTCGAGGACGGCGATGAACAGCTCCTCCTTCGAGTTGAAATAATAGAAGATCAGCCGCTTGGTGACCTTCGCGCGCGCCGCAATCGCGTCGGTGTTGCCGCCAGTCAGGCCGTTTTCGGCGAACTCTGCAAATGCGATCTCCAGAATCTCACGCCTGGTCCGTTCCCGGTCGCGCCGCCGGATCGGCGGCTTCCTAGCATTCGCGGGCTTTTTCGCAGGCTCCATCTGGCCGTCCGGTCCTTCCGCGCCGGGAATGCGCGCTCGCCGTCAATATGACTGAATCGATCGCTGTTGACAGTAATTATCCCATAGGATAATTATAATTATCCTATGGATTAATTAAGGGGCGGAAGAGATGACGCGCCCGGTGCTTGGCCTTGCCCATCTGACGGCCCTGGAACTTTCGCCGCCCGCGCTGGTCACGGAGGCAGCGCACGCCGGTTTCGCATCGATCGGCCTGCGATTTGTCCCGGCCACAGCAGGTGGTCCGGCCTATCCCACGCGAGTCGGTACGGAAGCCCACCGCGCGCTCAAACAAGTTCTCGCCGCCGAGGGTGTCCGCGTGAGCGACATCGAATTCATTCAGCTCACGCCTGACATCGACGTGCAGGCCTTCGCCGGCGTGTTCGAGGCTGCTGCCGATCTCGGTGCCATTTCGGTCATTGTCTCCGGCGACGATCACGACCCTGCGCGGCTGGCTGCGCATTTCGCCGAACTCTGCGACCTCGCGCTGCCATTCGGCCTGCGCGTCGATCTCGAATTCATGCGGTGGCGCGCGATCGGCGCGCTGCCGCAGGCGCTCGCGATCGTACGTCAGGCGGGCAAATCGAACGGCGCTATCCTCGTCGACGCCCTGCATCTCACCCGTTCCGGCGGCAAGGCAGGCGATTTGATCTCCATCCCCGACGAATGGCTGCGCGCCGCGCAAATCTGCGACGCCGGAGCGGACGCGCCCACGACCGAGGCTGCCATCATCGCCGAGGCGCGCGCAGGACGGCTGCCGCCTGGGGGAGGCTCGTTGCCGCTGGGCGAGCTTCTGGCGGCGCTGCCCGCCGACGCTTTCCTTAGCGTCGAGATGCCGATGCCGGCGCTTGAGACGCGGGCGCGGATCGCCACCGCCTTTGAGGCGACACTCCGACTGCTTGATCGCTACGCGCGCGGCACGATGCGCCCTGGCCAGCGCTGCTAAAACTCACCGATGGGATTCGTGACATGAAGAACATCGCCATCGGCGTGATCGGTGCGGGCCTGGTCGGACGCAAGCACCTGCGAAAGCTCGCCGAGCGGAGCGACTATGATCTCGTCGGCATCGCGGACGTGAATGTCGATCAGGTCGAAGCCGAGCATCCGAAGACGAGTGTATTCGCCAATTACCGTAAGTTGCTGGACGAGGCACGGCCGGAAGCGGTGATCATCGCCTCGCCGAACCAGCTTCATGCCGAGACCGGCATCGAATGCGCCCGGCGCGGCATTCACATCCTGATCGAGAAGCCGGTCACGGATACGCTGGAGAGCGCGGCGGCCTTGCTGGCCGAGGTGCGCAAAAACGGCATCAGATCGCTGGTCGGTCATCACCGCCGCCATCATCTGCAGGTCAGGACGCTGAAGGCGCTGCTCGGCGAGGGGCGGATCGGCGACATCGTCGGGGTGTCGGCGATCTGGGCCACGCACAAACCGCAAAGCTATTTTGAAGTCGCGTCGTGGCGCAGCCAGGCCGGTGGCGGCCCGGTCCTGATCAACCTGATCCACGAGATTGATTTCCTGCGCTTCACCGTCGGCGAAATCCGGGCCGTCGAGGCGATTGCCTCGAACCGCCAGCGCGGCTTTGCGGTCGAGGATACCGCCGCCGCGCTGATTGAATTCGACAACGGCGCGCTCGGCACCTTCTTTATCAGCGACAGCGCGGTCTCGCCTTGGACGATGGAGCAGGGCTTGGGCGAGGCTATGGAATTCCCGTTCAGCGGACAAGGCAGCTACCGCCTGATGGGCCGCTGCGGTGCGCTCGAATTTCCGAACCTTGTGCAATGGGCGCAGGCTGATGGTGCGCAGAACTGGAATCAGCCGATCCAGGCCCGGCACATTCATGCCGGCACGATCGATCCCTATGTCGCGCAGCTCGACCATTTTCGCGATGTGATCCGCGGCACGGCGCCATCACTGCAGCCGGTCCAGGACGGCGCCCGCTCCCTGAGCGCAACGCTTGCCATTGCCGAGGCCGCAAGCGCCGGCCGGCGCATCGACCTGCGCGACCGCTACGCGGCACTAGGGCCGGCCGCAAGTCTTCAGCGCTCGTAGCTCGCCGGGTCCGGGCTATCAGACGGATGCGCAAATGCCTTACGCAAGACCGCCGACATCGGTGTCTTGAAATTGAGGCCGTTGGGCGGCACCGGCGATTCGAACCACTTCCGGTAGACCGCTTCGATCTCCGGGCTCTTGTATAGATCCGCGGTCACGCGATCGGCCACGGCCTTGAACGGCGCATCGTCCTTGCGCAGCATGATCCCGTAAGGTTCGGCCCTGGACAGGGTCTCCTCGCTGATCATATAGGCGGACGGATCTTTTGATCGTGCGATCGCGACGGCGAGTTGCACGTCATCGAGGACGTAGGCAGCCGCGCGGCCGGTCTCCAGCATGAGAAACGCCTCGGCCTGATCCTTGGCGGCCAGCAACGCGATGCCGAGATTTCGTGCGGTATTGACCTGATTGAGCTGCACCATGTTGGTCGAGCCCGATATGGCGACGACAGGCTTGCCTTTCAGATGATCGATTGTGGTGATGTTGTCGGACTTCCGCGCGGCAAACCGGGTTGCCGACAGGAAATGCGAATTGGTGAACGTTACCTGGCGCTGCCGCTCCGCATTGTTGGTGGTGGAAGAACAGACGAGGTCGACCGTCCCATTCATCATGAGCGGAATGCGATTGGATGACGTGACGGCAAGCGTCTCGACGGCGACATTCGCGACTTTGAGCTCGCGCTTGACCGCGTCGACGATCCTCAGGCAGATGTCGACGGCATATCCGATCGCCTTTTGATCGCCGTCCAGGTAGCTGAAGGGCACCGAGGCTTCCTGAATGCCGAGGATGATCCTGTTCGTCTCCTTGATCTTTTGCAGCGTTCCGGTCAGTTCGCTCGCATTGGCAGGCACGGCCAACAAGGCAGCCGCGATCATCGCCGCAGACAGGCGCATCGCTTTTTCTCCATGAGCATCGGCAGTTCTTGTGAAGGCTTGAGCAAATCGGCCCCGCAGCAACACGATCACCGTCTTAGCCGACATTGTTCTCGCGTGCTATCAAAGCCTGCTTCTATCAGTTATCGAACAATTTGATCGGCAAGCCGCATGTCGGGCGGCGCGCGAACCGGCACCTAAGCGATCTCCGCGGAGCCAGGCCCCGGGTGGGTGTGGACCTGCTTGGCATGAATGGGCTCGCCGCATTCCGAGCAGATCATCACCGGATCGAAAAACTTGCCGCAGTTCTTGTGCTGATGCAGCAGCGGGCGGCCGCGCTCGTCCACCATGTGGGTGTCGCCCCAATGCACGATCGACATCACCACCGGATACAAATCCAGGCCGCGTTGCGTCAGGATGTATTCATAGCGGGCCGGGCTTTCCTGGTAGCGGGCACGCCGCAGCACGCCGTAGCGGACGAACTTCTTCAGCCGGTCCGCCAGCAGATGCCGGGTAATGCCGAGCTTGGATTGAAACTCGTCGAAGCGGCGTACCCGAAGAAAACACTCCCGCAGGATCAACAGGCTCCACCGGTCGCCAATGACCGCCACCGTGCGCGCCAGCGAGCATTGTTCTTCCTCAAGCGTGTCCCAGCGCATCGCGCTCTCCGGCATTGATCAATCGATACAACAGGATAGCACATTAAATTCCAAATCGGAATGCGTCAGCATAAACCCGTTTGGCAGGAATAATACGGCTCGCTAGCCCGTATAAGATTGACAGTTCTTTTTTAGAACTATAAATGTCGACGCCAGATCAAGCCCGAAGGGCCCGTCAGGCCGTACAAGCTCGGGAACGCGGGGAGGGCCGTATGTCAGAGGCCGGCATGTTGAAGGTCGAATTTCATTTCGATTTCGGAAGCCCGAACGCCTATCTGGCGGCACGCCTGATTCCGGACATCGAGCGACGGACCGGGACCAAATTCGACTATGTCCCGGTGCTGCTCGGCGGCATCTACAAGCTCACTGGCAACAGCTCGCCCGCCGACTATCTGAAGGGCATCAAGAACAAGCCCGACTACATGGCGCTGGAGACCGAGCGCTTCATCAAACGCCACGGCATTACCAACTACCGGCGCAACCCGTTCTTTCCGGTGAACACACTGCAATTGATGCGCGGCGCCATTGCGGCGCAGGCCGAAGGTATTTTCTGGCCATATTTCCAGGCGGTCTATCACCACATGTGGGAAGAGCCCAAAAAGATGGACGATCTCGACGTGATGCTGGAGGCGCTGGCCTCGTCGGGGATCGACGCCAACAGGATCGCCGCGAGATCGCAGGATCCCGCCGTCAAGAACCGGCTGGCGGCGTTGACGCAGGACGCCGTCGATCGCGGCGCTTTTGGCTCACCGACGTTCTTCGTCAATAACGAGATGTTCTTCGGCAAGGACCAGCTTCGCGACGTGGAGGAGGAGATCCTGGCGCAACAGCGCGCCAGGGAGGCCTCCGGCTCGTCCGAGAGCCGCCGCGCGTTCTGATTTCGCTTTCGGGATCGAAGGCCGACAAGGATCAAACAGTTCGTCATCGAGGAAAGCCATCGTGGAAACTGTTCTCGACAACATCAGCGCGTGCGATCTGCTCGTAGGCCTGCCGTCGCGGGTACACGATGTCTACGTGAAGTTCGCGCAGCAAACGCCCGATCATCCAGCGTTCGTCGAGGCGGGGCGCTCGTGGAGCTACCGGCAGTTCTCGGACGCGGTCGAGGCCGTCGCGCGCGATCTGCGCGAGCTGCAGGTCAGGCCCGGCGACCGGGTGATGGTGGCCAGCGAGAACAGCGTTGCCCTCGGCGCGATCCTGTTCGCCATCGGCAAGCTCGACGCCTGGGCCATTGCCGTCAACCCGCGCCTGAGCGCGCGCGAGCTCGAACAGATCAGTTCCCACAGCGGCGCCCGCCGGGTTCTCTTCAATTCGGCGCTCTCCGGGGAAGCCGCCAATCATGCGGCGCGCAACGGCGCGGCCACAGGTTCGATCGGACCGTTCGGCGGCATCGGCGTCGGGCCGTTGAACGAGGAGGCGCGGGCCGAGCCCGTCGAGGCCGACGCCGCGCGTCAGGTCGCGGCGCTGATGTACACTTCGGGTACCACGGGCGCGCCGAAGGGGGTGATGCTCAGCCACCGCAATCTGATGGTTGCGGCGAAAACCTCCGGCGTGCTGCGGAAGACCGGTCCCGCCGACCGGATCTACGGCGTGCTGCCGATGTCGCACATCGTCGGCTACTCGATCCTCCTGATCTCGACCCTGATGCACGGCGCCACGCTGCACGCCATCTCGAAGGCCGATCCTGCCGCGCTGGCGGAAGCGATCGCAAAGGACGGGATCACGACGCTTTACGGCGTGCCTGCGACCTATCAGCGTCTGCTCGAATACAAGGCCGTGAAAGGAATATCGCGCCTCGATCGCGGCCGCCTGCGGATGATGTGCGTGGCGGGTGCGCCGCTTGACCTGACGCTGAAAGGCCGGATGGAGGAGGAGTTCGGCATTCCCCTGCTCAACGGCTACGGCATCACGGAATGCTCGCCGGGGCTTGCCGGCGTACGCGAGAACCGGCCTGCCGACGACGAAACCGTGGGACCGATATTGCCGGGTGTCGAGCAACGGATCGTCGACCGGAACGGCCACGAAGTCCCGGTCGGCAGCGTCGGCGAACTGCATGTCCGAGGTCCCAACGTGATGCTCGGATACTATCGCTCCGTCGAGCAGACGCGCGCCGCCATCGACGCCGATGGCTGGTTCAACACCGGCGATCTCGCGCGCATCAACGGCGAGGGTGACCTCTATATCGTCGGCCGTACCAAGGAGCTCATCATCCGCTCCGGCTTCAATGTTTATCCCGCCGAGGTCGAGGCCGTGATCAACGCGCACGAACTGGTGGTGCAGTCGGCCGTCGTCGGACGCAGCGTCGAGGGCAACGAGGAGGTGGTCGCGTTCGTCCAGCTTCTGCCGGGCGCGAAGATCGGCGTGGACGAGCTCAAGTCCTATTCGGCGGGGCTGCTGACCTCCTACAAGCGGCCAAGCGAGATTGTGATCCTCGACGCCTTGCCCGCGGCGTCGACCGGCAAGATCCTGAAACACAAGCTGCGGGAATTGGCGAACGGGAGCAAGATCGACCCGGCGACGGCCGCTGGCTGACACATCAGCCGCCGCGTCCTTGAGGTAGCGAACAGGAGATAACCAATGGCCAAGAGAAACGCGACCGCGGCAATCATCGGTGCGGGAGACTATATCGGCGCCGAGATCGCCAAGAAATTCGCCGCCGAGGGATTTACCGTCTTCGCCGGCCGCCGCAACGGCGACAAGCTCGCGCCGCTGGTGGGCGAGGTCCAGGCCGCCGGCGGCAAGATCTTCGCGCGCTCGCTCGATGCCCGCAAGGAAGAGGAAATCACCGCGTTCCTCAACGATGCCGACAAGGAAGCGCCGCTTGAAGTCTGCATCTTCAATGTCGGCGCCAACGTCAACTTTCCGATTCTCGACACGACCGAAAGGGTCTTTCGCAAAGTGTGGGAGATGGCCTGCTATTCGGGTTTCCTGGCCGGCCGTGAAGCCGCGCGCCTGATGCTGCCGCGGGGCCAGGGCAATATCTTCTTCACCGGCGCCACCGCCAGCCTGCGCGGCGGGCGCGGCTACGCGGCCTTTGCCAGCGCCAAGTTCGGACTGCGCGCGGTGGCGCAGGCGATGGCGCGTGAGCTCGGGCCGAAGAACATCCATGTCGGCCACCTGATCATCGATTCCGGCGTCGATACCGAATGGGTTCGGCAACGACGCATCGAGGCCCACGGTCCGGACGCGCTGAACGATCCCGATGCGTTGATGCCGCCCGCGTCAGTCGCAAACGCCTACTGGCAACTCTACGAGCAGCCGCGCAGCGCCTGGACATTCGAAATGGAGATCCGGCCGTTCAAGGAGACGTGGTGAACCGCGGTCGCTTCTGACAACAAGGGGAGGGAGGCATGATGAGGAAAGCCGCCATTGCGGCAGCGTTGACGCTTGGGTTCGCGATCGCGCCGGCAAATGCCGAAACCGTCGGCGTCACCGCAACCGAGATCAAGATCGGCGGAACGTTTCCGTTCAGCGGTCCGGCCTCGTCGCTCAGCAATACCGCCAAGGGTCTGATCGCCTACATCACCTCCATCAACGAGCGTGGCGGCGTCAATGGTCGCAAGATCAACTACATCAGCTACGACGACGCCTATAGTTCGCCGAAGACCGTCGAGCAGACCAGGAAATTGGTCGAGAGCGACGAGGTCGCGTTCCTGTTCGGTCCGCTGGGTACGCCCGGCATCAGCGCGACGATCAAATACGTCAATGCCAAAAAGATCCCGCATCTTTTCGTCGTCAGCGGCGTCACCAGGTTTTCGAATTTTTCCGAGCATCCGATGACCTCCACCGGCCTGCCCAGCTACCGGACCGAGGGCACGATCTATGCGCGATATATTGCGCAAACCGCTCCCAGTGCGAAGATTGCGATCCTCTATCAGAACGACGATCTCGGTAAGGATTTTGTCGCGGCCTTCAAGGAACATTTGAAGGGCGACTACGACAAGAAGGTGATCGCCTCGTCGTATGAGGTCACCGAACCCACGATCGATTCCCAAGTCGTCACGCTCAAGGCGTCAGGAGCGGAAGCGTTTCTGCTTGCAGGCACGCCGAAGTTTGCCGCGCAGGCTATCAGGAAGGCCGATGAAATCGGCTGGAAGCCTCTCTTCCTCATTAATTTGGTTTCCACTTCAGTGTCGGCCACCATCGTGCCCGCCGGCCCCGACAAGGCCAAAGGCATTATCGCCGCCACGATGCTGAAGGATGCGAACGACTGGAAATGGGCTGATGATCCCGGCATGAAATGGTATCGCGCTCACTTCGAGAAATATCTGCCGGCGCGGATATCGGCGACGCCAACTATCTGTTCGGAACCCAGCAGGGCCAGATTCTCGAACAGGTGCTGAAGCAGTGCGGCGATGATCTTTCGCGTGAGAACGTCATGAAACAGGCGCGCAGCATCCGCGGGCTTTCGCTTCCGACGCTGATTCCGGGAATCGCCGTCAATACCGGACCTGACAACAGCATGGCTTACACGCAGTTGCAGCTTCAGCGCTGGACCGGAACTTCGTGGGAGCAGTTCGGTGACGTCTTGAGCGCCGACTAAACCCGGACAGCTGACCGCGAGCAGGAAGGCTTCCTGGAGCGCAGTTGCCGCGGCGTCGTTCCCGTCCAACGCTTGAAGGCATGGGTAAAGGTGCTCACCTCCCGATATCCCAGAAGCCACGCGATCTGTGAGATCGTCAGTTCGCCGTGCGTGAGGTATGCTTTGGCCAGGTCCATGCGATACTGATCCAACAGGGCCGAAAAGGTCAATCCCTCGGCTGCAAGCGCACGCGCGAGCGTACGACGGCTCATGCCAAGTTCTCGGGCAATTGCCGTCGCACGTGCTTTTCCGTGAGGAAGTAGCGGCGCATATGTCCACCAACATGCAGCGTGCGGCGGCTGCGTTGGCTTGATAGCGGGAGGTCGGCATTACGCACCGGAGTGAGTATGCAGATGCGTTGGTTCGAGCAGCATTCCCACTACCGGCTGCTGAAGCTGGTTTCGCCGTTCGTAGCGGTGGTTCATCGATTCGTTCCAATTCATCGCAAATGCCGCGCATCGGCGGGTGGATTTCGGGGGAATCGCACAGAGGGGCCGCGACCACCGCCAACGATACGTTTGCTTTCAGCGAGGCAGCCAGGCACGTCGCGGCAGATGACCCCAAGGCAGCGGACTCAATCGGGCACGATGTAAGCCGAACCGAATCCACGACCGCAGCCGATGCCGCGCATCTTTCCGGCACCGTCATCGACCCCGGTCATGACGCATCGGGCGTACTTGCCGGCGCCGCGTCCCTGTATCATCCGCCCTTCATCTGACCGCATCGCGTCACTCAGGCCTGGTCGGGGCTGATGGTTACGACCATGACGCCGTCGATCTTGATCAGGAACGTCATGGTCGGCTGGCTGGATGCCGGCGCTCGTTCGGCTGCGTGCCGGAATGCAGCGATCTCCTCTTGCGCCGCTGCCCGGGGGCTGAGCGTTGAACCCGGCGCGCAGACGGGAATACCGTCGGAGGTGAGCGCGCTCAGATCGGTCCGCAGGTCGGCGTCGCGACAGATTTCCCGTGCCTCGGCGAGGTCGTTCGCTTCGAACGCCAGCGTCGGCCTTCGATCGATGTCGAGAACAAAAACCTGAAGCGGGCCGGATCCATCCGGTCGCTGCGATGGTTCGCGGGCTGACACCAGGCAACTCCTCGATCAATCAGGTGGCGAGCTGAGCCGGCGGATCAAGGTTTCCGGAAGGGTCGGAGTTTGTCAAATCCTCGATCACGGCGTCATCAACGCCGGGTTACGAACGACGTAGCCCGCCAGCTGCGCGAAGCGGGCCATTGGAACGCAGTTCGAGAAATCCCAAAATTTGCTCGGAAACAGCACGGCGGCTCGTGCGTTGCATTTCTGCCGGTCCCACACTGTGGCGTCTGGTCAAAGCCTACATCCGAATTGCAATGCAAATTGTTCCCGGCCCCGCATTGTTGCGCACTCATCGCGTTCGAAATAGCATCAATCGCAAGTCAGGAACAGGCAGGGCAGAAGACATGAATATGAGGTCCTTCTTTGCAGCTTTCTGCCGTCGATCATTCGGTAGTGAATACGGAACCCGCACACTGGAAGCAACGCCTTCGCTGCCCTCACTGTTCGGCGGCGTTGCGGAACGTTTGGGCGCAGCCGTCCTGTTCGAATCCCGCCTGCGATTATAGCAGGGCCGGGTTTCCGGTGGTCGGCGCACAGCCGGTGCTGATCGATTTTGCAGACAGCATTTTTGAGCGCAGGATGTATGAGGCCGAGAGCGGCTCGGCGCTGCAGCGGGACGTCAGTCGCCGTTCCCTTGGATCGCGCCTGCATCGCTTTACCTTCGGCGGAAATCCGGTTGCGGTTTCCAACAGCGCGAAATTCATCGAGCTGTTGAAGCGGGAGTCGCGGCGGCCGGTCGTGCTCGTGATCGGAGGCGGGACCATCGGTCTGGGCGCAGACGAGCTCTACCGCGACGATTCGATCGAACTCGTTGGCACTGATGTCTATGCCTCGCCGCATACCGCGCTGGTGGCTGACGCCCACAGTCTGCCGTTCGAGGACGGCGTGTTCGACGGCGTCTGGGTGCAGGCGGTGCTGGAACACGTGCTGGAACCCGCAACGGTGGTTGCCGAGTTGCACCGGGTGCTGCGTCTGGAAGGCCTGGTCTATGCGGAGACGCCGTTCATGCAGCAGGTGCATGAGCAGGCCTATGACTTCTCACGTTTCACGCAGAGCGGTCACCGCTGGCTGTTCAGGCGTTTCTCGGAAGTCAGCGCCGGGCCGGTCGGCGGCGCCGGGGTCGCGCTTGAATGGTCGATCCGCTACTTCGCGCGCGCGCTCGGCGCGGGCAACAAGCTTTCGCGGCTGATCGTGCTGCCGTTCTTCTGGATCAGGTATCTCGATGCATTCGGCCGAGGCCGGGCCGCAGCAGATGCCGCCAGCGGCTTCTTCTTTCTCGGGCGCAGGGCCGAACAGGCGATGGATCCGCATGCGATGCCGGATTATTACAACCGCCAGAAATGAGCTTTGATGGACGGCGCGCGGCTCTACGAAATGCCCTTGATCTTCTTGCATGGCGTCGATGATGTCGACGACATCCGTGCGACGTCGGTTACGGAGCGGATCGAAAGCTTTTCCTTAGCTGTGATGAAGCGCAGCACGCCGTGCGGATAGGTGTCGCAGAACCGCGCCAGCGTCGAGGCGGTTGCCGGAACGCTGTCCTGTTTGGGGATCACCGCGATGCCGCCGTCCTTCAGGATGTACGCATCCTTCACGTTGGGCATGGCTGACGTTGCGATGCAGATCTTGAACAGGTCGTTGTAGGCCTGCGGCGTCAAGGCCTGGTCGCCACCGGGCGTTGCCAATAGATACTCGCGGCTCTTGCGGCAGTTCTCATTGTCCGCCCGCGCCGCACCGGTCGCGAGCGCCAGCAGCATTGCGGTCGCGACCCATCGCCTCATGCCGTTTTTCCCATCGCGTGGTTCTCGGATGCCCGCTTGCCGGCATAGGCCAGGCCATACGTTGTCGCCGCGCATCGCTCCCATGAAAGGGCGCGGGCATGGGCGGATGCGCCAGCCGCGAGAATGGCGCGCAGACCTCGGTCCGCGGCCAGCTCTGCGATCGCCGGCGATATGCTTTCTACCGACGGCGGCACGAGAATGCCTGTCTCGTCGGCCAGGACGGCGTCGGCTACTCCGCCGACGTCGGTCGCGACGCTCGGCAGGCCGGTGGCGCCGGCTTCCAGATAGACCAATCCAAATCCCTCCACCCGGCCGGTCGCATCGGGCATCCCCGTCAGGCAGAAGAAATCCGAGGCCGCGTAGAGATCGCGGATTTCCTCGTTCGATTGGGGCCCAAGGAAACGAATGTCGCATTCCGCCTGGCCGGCGGCGCGTCGCAGATCGCCGACATAATCGGCTTCACCGTCCGGCCCGACCACGAGCCACGTGATGCGATGGCGCAGTTCGTCCGGAAGCCGCGACAATGCAGCAAGTGTCAGATGGTGCCCTTTGCGGCGTGTGATGCGCGCGACCGTGATCATCACCAGGCGGTCTTCCGGCAGGCGATGGGCCAGGCGAATCTCCCGGCGCGTTCGTCGCCCGCCGAACCAGAATTCCGATACGCCCAGATTGATCGCGCTGATGCGGCGCGGATCGACGGCAAACCGCTCGCGGAACAGCGTCTCGGTAAAGCGGCTGTTGGCAACGACCTCCGTCCGCGGTCCGAACACTCCAGTGCCGCGTATCGCCATGCGCTTCAACGGCGTCTGCGTTTCGTTGATCTCGGTGCCGTGCACCGTCATGAGTACCCGCGCCGGCGTTCGCCATCTGGAAAGCGCAAGCGGGATGAAGAACGGCCAGTCGGCGGCATGGACCACGTCGTATCGGTCGCCGCGGACACCGCGGCGCGCCAGCATGATCTTGCGCGGCAGGTCGCGCATGGAATGAAGACCGCCGCTGAAGCGAACGACCTCGAAGGGCAGGGCGCGGTCATCGTCGGCAGTCTGCCGCGCGTAGTCCGGCGCCACCACGGTGACTTTGGCGCCGAGCCGGCTGGCGGCCGCGGCAATTTCGCGGGCGTATGTTCCAATTCCTCCCATCGCGGGAGCGAACTCGCTGGTCAACAGAAGGATATTCAAGCCGGCGCCCTCAATAGGTCGGCGCCGCGGCGGCAAGTCCGCGCGCATCCTGAATTTCATGGTGATAGCGGAAGACCCGCGCGAGCTGGGTGCCTGGCGTAAACGCCATGATGGTGTCGGCGACCTGCACCGGGTTCATCGCACCCGTCTCGATGGCATCCCTGATATCGACGAACCGCTGGACCAGCGCATCGACCATCTCGTCGCGGCTGCCGCTCCGCGGCACAAGATAGCCGCTGAAGCCGGGTCGGATCACGGATTCGAGCTGCGGCAGGTGCATGGCGACGACAGGGCGGCCAACCGCCAGGGTCTCGAGCACGCAGCGCGGCATGCCCTCGAACTCGGACGTCAGGAGTCCGGCATGCGCGCTCGCCAGTGTCTCCGCCATGCCGACGGCATCCTTGAAGCCGTGGCGCACGGTGATGTCCTCGATGGCGGCGAACTCCTCGAACCGGTGCGGGTCGCTGGTGCCGATATAGTGAAACCTGACATCGCCGTTCAATCGCTGCCGCAGGCGGTCGATCGTGCGGAACATCAACGGCGGATCCTTGAACTCGTCGAGCCTGCCCGCGAACACGATCTGGAATGGCGAAGAGTTCAGCGGCCAGACCTGCGGCTTGAAGATGTCCGTGTTGACCCAGGTCCAGAGCGTGTCGATCTTGTCCTTGCGGCGCGGATAGGTCTGCTGCAGCCGCTCGGTGATGAATGGATTGACGCAAAGAAATTTCTCGCTCATGGCGACGGCGAACCGCTCGCCGGTGTTGTGGACGAAGGAATATTTCCGCAGCAGCGAATCCATCTGCAGCTTCGGCGCGCCCTCGCCGTGAAGCATCTGCACGAACGGGAGCCGCAGGATCGCCGGCAGCCATGAGAACTCCACCCGTCGTAGATCGATCGAGCATCGTCGCGCACGGATCAGTTTCGCAATCGGCCGGAAATGACGCAGCAGCGCCATGAAGAATTGTCCGGTCAGCGAGGTGCGGATGCTGCGCGCCGCTTCGCGGGCCTGCTGGTCCGAATAATGCAGGATCGGCAGGAAGTCGAAACCGCGGCCGCGGAACGTCAGCCGGTGAAGCTGTCCGAGCTCCAGCTCGCCCGTCGAGTCGACGCCGATGAAGAGGATATCGGTGTCAACGGGATGAAACGTGATGAAGTCGCGGATGTATGTTTCAAGGCCGCCGACCTTCTGGCCGCGCGGATCGAATGGATGAATCAAGCAGATCTGGTAACGTGGCTTGATCCGGTTGGCATTTCGCGCGCGTAGCGCGAGGGTCAATGTTGAAGTCATGCCGCTTTCCTCATGCGCGCTTGGACGATTTGCGGAATGGTTCGCGCCACGAGCCGCGGAACCTCCGTCATGCATTTGACATAGCGGGGGCCGAGCCGCCGCGGCTCTCGCAGCATGCGCCACGCCCACTCCAGCCCGGTTTTGCGCGCGATGGATGGCGCGCGGTCTTGCGCGCCGGCGATGAAATCGAGCGCGGCTCCGATGCACAGCACTCCGGTTCCGTTCAGCTCGTCGAGGCACCGCGCCGCGAACAGTTCCTGCCGTGGCGCGCCCAGCGCGACGAAGCAGAGTTTTGCGCCCGAGGAACGAATGCTTTCGATCGCAGCATCGGCTTCGCTGGAATAGGGATCGAATCCCGGTCCCGGCGCAAGCCATCCGGCGATCTGCAATCCCTGGAATCGTTCCGCCAAGCGTCGCGCCGTCATTTTCAGCGTGAGGTCGTTGGCGCCGAACAGAAAGACCGGCAGCCCTTTCTTGCGGGCTTCCGCACAAACCGGTTCGACGAGATCGGCACCAGTCGTGCGCTCGATTCGCGTTCCCATGAGACGACTGAGTACGACGATGGGGAACCCGTCGGCTGTCACAAATCTGGCACGGCGATAGGCGGCGCGAAAATTGGCGTGCTGCTGCAGTTGAACGACGTGATCGAGATTGAGCGTGCAGACGCTGAAGTTGTCGCCATGTTGCGCGGCCGACACGATCGAGGACACAGCTTCCGGAAGCGTGGGAACATTGATCGTGATGCCATCGACTGTGAGGCGCGGCTGCAACTGCGCTGGTGGTTCCGACATGTCGATCTCCTGCTGATGATGTGATCGAGAGACGCAAGTGGCGGGGACTAATCGACATGCGCATCGCAACTGGAACTGCGCGCCGAAAATTTTTCTCGACCGGCATTCGTCACGAAATCGAACTAATGCGACGCAACGATGGCGGCGCCGCGTTGCGGACGAAGAGACATGGCGGCGAAGCATTCACATCATGGAGATCAGCTATGCAGCAGTGGTCGAGGCGAAATGCGCTCGCTCTCATCGCAGGAGCAGGTGTTGCTTCTTACGGGAGGAACGCACTCGCCGCGCAGTCCGCGCAGAGTCTCGGCGCTATCGCAGCTCGTAACGGCATTGTGTTCGGCGCAGCTGCTGGTCCCGTGATCGACAAGGATCGTGCCTATCGCGAGCTGTACCAGACGCAGACGCGCATCGTTACGACGGATATCGCGATGAAGATGGGAACCATCGCGCCCCAACCGGGGCCGAAACGATTCGAGAGTGCGGATCGTCTGCTGCAATTCTGTGCAGGCAACAACATTCCGATGCGCGGCCACTGCCTTATCTGGAACGAATGGGTTCCGCAGTGGATCAAGAGCATGAGCAGCGCGGAGCGCGAGAAGTTCTTCGATTCCTATATCGAGGAGGTGGCCGCCCGCTATGTCGGCAAGCTGCACTCATGGGACGTCGTCAATGAGCCGTTCTGGCCCGGGCACAAGGCGCCCGGCGGTTACCGGCTCGGCCCATGGTACGACACGTTCGGAACCGGCTATGTGCGCCGCGCCTTCGAGCGTGTGGCGGTGGTCGACCGCAAGACAAAACTGGTTCTGAATGAGGCGCAGAGCGAGCGCGACGATGATGTCGGCCTCACGGTTCGCAAAGGCCTGCTGCAACTGGTCGACGAGCTGAAGCATGCCGGCGTGCCGCTGCATGCCGTCGGACTGCAAAGTCACCTGCAGCCGCGCTATCCGCATGACCCCGGACGCTTTGCCGAATTCCTGCACGCGCTTGCCGAACGTGGCGTCGAGATCTACCTGACCGAATTCGACGTGCGCGACGATACGTTTCCGGACGACATCGCGGCGCGCGACGCCATGATTGCGGAGACCGCCGAGAAGTACCTGAACAACGCGCTGCGCGTTCCGGCGGTCAAGATGGTGATCGCGTGGGAACTGGCCGACAATTACTCGTTCTATACCGATGCGGCGAAGAAAAAGGATCCTCTCGCGCAACGGCTGCCGCGGCCCCTGCCGTTCGATTCATCGATGCAGAAGAAGCCGCTGTGGTATGCGATGGCGCGCGCGTTCGAGAATACAAGGAAGTCGTAGCCGCGGATGTGTCGGATGCGCTCATGCCCCCGAATGCTGGGGGCGTGGGCGGAGCATTCGCATGAGCGACGGCGCGTAGAGCAAGGCAAGCGCGCCGAAATAGGCGGCGGCGCCTGCCGCGACATGTGCCGCCAGCACGGCAAGCGAGCGGGCCTCCGGGAATATCCGCAGCAAGGCGGCCATCGCAATTGTCGCCAATGCGATGCGCAGGAGATGGTTGACCGGAAGCCGCAGGCCGAATTTGGTAAAGCCGATCGAAAAGCTGACGATGGCGGCGGCGAGCGCCGCCAGCACCGTGGCGCCGGCGACGCCGGTCAATCCCCAGACGGGCAGAAACAGGGCGCTCAGCACCACAGTCGTCGACGCGTCGATCGCGGCAATCGCCATCATCCAGCGCGTGCGATTTTGCAGCAGAAAGACCTGGTCGCCGAAATGAGCGCGAAAATTGCGGATCGCGCCGGCGAGGATAGAGAGCGGCAGGATGGCGAGCGTCACCGCCTGGAACGGCGCTGCGATCAGGAGATGCACGATCTCCGCTCGCAGCATGATGATGCCGGCAAGGCTTGGCGCCAGGATTGCGATAAGGAGTGCGCTGTTGGTGGCAAGCTGGCGCATGCCGGCCTGATTGCCACCCTGCTCGATGCTTTTCACCGCCAGCGGGAAAGCGGCCGCGGTCACCAGCATGGCCGCAACGGCAGCGGCCCGCTGGCCGAGGCCATAGCCGACCGCGAATAGGCCCGCCGCGGCCACGCCCGAGAATTGGCTGATGATGAAGCGCGACGCATTGAGGCCGACCCAGCCGAGCGCGCCGCCGATAATCAGGGGAAGGCCATAGCGCAGGGCGTGGACCACGATCTCCCGGTCGATCGGCCACAGGCGAGGGCTCCAGCCGATCCACGGAAGGACGATGAGTGCGGCAATCAGTTGCGCCAGCGCGTAGCCGGCCAGCGGCCATTCCGGCGATTGGCCGATCAGCTTGATCAACACCAGGCCCATGATAAATCCGACGGATGGTCCGAATACCTGCTGGATCGTATAGACCCGGATCTGCTGCCGCGCGCGGGCGCGTTCACCGATGTAGAGATTGAGCGATCGGGTGATCACATAGGCGATGGTAGCGAGCAGAAGCCCCGTTCCGGCGCCGGGCGCGATGACCAGAAGCAGAATTCCGACCACGGCC
This sequence comes from Bradyrhizobium paxllaeri, assembly GCF_001693515.2. NCBI lineage: Bacteria > Pseudomonadati > Pseudomonadota > Alphaproteobacteria > Hyphomicrobiales > Nitrobacteraceae > Bradyrhizobium > Bradyrhizobium paxllaeri. The sequence goes on along the minus strand of NZ_CP042968.1, from coordinate 7,117,084 downwards.
GCGCTCTGCAGAACCACGGACGCGAGCAGCACCGCGCTTTCGGTGCGGTAGAAACGGGGCCCGTCGCCCGCGTCCTGGTACCGTCCGAGGAAACGCAGCGCATATTGCGACCACCAGGCGAGGAAGCCGATCTGCAGCAATTCATGCGTGGCCGTGATCAGCGTGATGACGCCGAGCGTGTGCTCATCGACAACATGCGTCCATACGATCATCGCCAGAAGCTGGAACAGCGGTCCGACGAATTGCGCGGGCAGATAGAGCAGGGTGTGCTTGAGGAGCATCTCTTAAGCCCCCAGCCAGCGGCAGATTCGGGGTGAGGCCAGTTGCCTCACCGTCAGCAGCGCGGCGGTGCTAACAAAAGCGGTCACGCCCCAGGTAACGGCAAAGCCGGCGATACCGCCGAACTGGCGCAGCCCGCCGTGATCGCGCAGCGCCATGACGACGAAGATGTGCCAGAGATAGATGAAGTAGCTGCCCGAGCCGATCCACCCGAGCAGCGGCGATTTCGGCTGGATGGCGAACAGCGCAACGCAGAACAGGGCCGCATAGAGGAAGAAGGCGACCGAATCGTACGTGGCGGCGTCGCCGAGGTTGAAGATGCGCACGGCGGCATAGAACACGTACGCCGCCAGCATGGCGCCAAGCAGCAAGCGGCGCACGCCCTGATCGGTGAGGTCTGCAAACATTGCGGTCAGCGCGCCGAGCGCGACAAAGGAGAACCAGAACGGAATGTCGCGCATGCGGACTTCGTCGAGCAATGCCTCCGAGGCGCCGAGCCTGGACATGGCCGGATCGAGATAGCTGCCGGCCAGCAAGCCGCAGCCGATCGAGAGCAACAACAGCGCCGCGAGGCGTTGCCTTGATGCGGGTCCACCGCCGCCGGTCGCAAAGATGAGCCACAGGCCGAGCATGCAGCAGACGTAGACGAAGACATAATAGTAGACGAACACGTATCCGAGAGCGAACCGGGCGAGCGTCGTGCCGATGCGATGATCCATCGCCGGGTTATGCAGCGCCATGTAGGCATAGGCGGCGACGAACGCGATCGCGTAAGGGATCAGGGCCGCCCTTAGCCGCTTCGCCAGCGGCACGCGGCCGGAGAGCGCCGTCAGATATCCTGATACGAACAGGAACACCGGCACGCAGGGCCGCAGCGCCGCGTCGAGGGATTTTGCCCAGGTCACGTCGAGCGGCTGCGGCAGCGAATGAATTCCGATCACCATCAAAATGGCGATGCCGCGCATGGTGTCGACGACGCCGTCGCGGGCTTTAGCCGGTGCATGCGTGACGCTCAGGGATGCCGGAGTTGCCGGCAGGCGCTCGACGACCGTCATCGCGCGCTCTCCTGCCGTGACACCGCACGCCCGATGGCGCGGCGGTCGTAAGCCTCGGTCAGATATCGTCGCAGCGGCGTTTCGAACGTGCGCAGCGAGATGACGCTCGCGATGGCGAGAACGACGATCGCCACCGGCGCCAGAATCAGACGTTCAGGTGGCGACAGTGAAAGCAGCCGCGATCCGAAGGTGATGATGACGGTCGCAACCGGGATGTGCAGCATGTAGCAGGAATAGGTCAGCGGCGACCAGCGATCGAAGCCGAGCCGCGACAGCAACGTGTCGCGCCCGGCGCAGTCCACTTGGATGGCCAGCAGTGCGATGGCGTAGATCGCGAGCAGCGCGGTCATCGTCGGCAGCCACGAGCCGAGCACGATAAACGCCGTCAACGATGCGGCGAGTGCGCCTGGAATTGTGGGCCAGCGTGCGATCCGGTCGCGAAACAGATAGCAGGCGACGCCGAGGCTGAAGGCGGGCAACGCCCGGAAGCCGCCGCCTTGATTGATCCAGTCGACCCATGGTGTCGTCCCTGCGGCCACCACCCAAAGGGAGTTGGCGAGTGCGGCGAAGACCACGAGCGCAATGACCGCCTCCTTGCGGCGCTGAGCGATCAGCGCGACGGCCGGGAACAGCAGATAGCAGAACATTTCCGCCGAGAGCGACCAACTCGGGAAGTTGAACGTCAGGCGCTCGCCGATGAAGGCGTGAAGCAGCAAAAATTGTGCAGGCAGGTCGGAAAGCGGATAGCGGGCAGGGTTGTCCGTCCGCGCGGCGCCGAAATGAAGCGCGCCGGCAAGCGCCACATAGAAGGCGAGGGTGGCGAGATGCAGCGGATAGATGCGGGCGAGACGACGCCAGAGGAAGCGGCCGATCGATGCAGCGTCGTCGACGCGGCCGAAATACTGGCGTGCGATGACGAAGCCGGAGACCACAAAGAACAGATCCACGAACAGATTGAAATGCCAGGTGTGGGCGACCATGAAGTGGCCGACGGGCACGTCCTTGAAGTAGTCGGAATAGTGAAGGATCACCACGGCGCTGGCCGCGATGATCCGTAACCCGTCCTGGTGCCTTGTGGCGCTGGTGTCATGCAAGGCGGCGGTACTCCGGAGCAGCGTTTCCCTGAAGGTGAGCAAGGCGGGCGATCAGGCTGATGACGTTTTCGCGGTCGCCGCGGGCCAGATCGTTCCAGCGCGCCAGATTTCTTGCAGCGTCAGCCACGTATCGGGCGCGCCAATTCTCGTTCCAGAGCGCAGCCGCAATCCGCGTGGCGGCAGAGGCGGGATCGGCGGTATCGATGTAGATGCCGGACTCGCCGAGCACTTCGCGGAAGATCGCGGCATCGGGCGCGACGATCGGCAGCCCGGCGTACTGCGCCTCCAGCAGCGGCAATCCCAGGCCTTCGTCATGGGATGTGCAGATGAAGAGGTCCGCGGCGTCAAGCAGTTGATTAACCCGCTCGGCGGACTGATATCCGTGCAGCGTCACGCCCGGTTGCTGCTCTAGCGCCTGCCAGTCGTTACCCCATCCCGGCCTTCCGACGATATCCAGCGTGGCATCAGGAAACCCCTGCATGCGCAGGGCCTCGAGGATTTTTGCCGCCGCTGCAAAATTCTTGCGCGGCTCCACCGTCCCCAGCGCGATCAACCGAAGTGGCTGGGGCTCCGCGCTTCGTTCGCTGCGTTGACCCGGGTCGAGCCCAAACACGTTACGCACCGCAGGCCGATAGAGCGTCACCTCGGCATCCGACCGGCAATGCGCGGCGAGCTTACGCCTTGTGTCGCCGGAATTCGCCAGAAAGCGCGGATAGTGGCGCAGCGCGAGCTTGAAGGGGCCGGCCATGTAGAGCCGCGCCCGCATATTCAGCTCTGCGCGCCGCGTGATCAGGAAGTCGTCGTGGATATAGGGCAGCACGCGGGAAGCAAAGGGCCGCAGCAGCGGGCTGGGCGGAAAGCCGGGGCAGAGCAGGATGGAGGACGACGCGGCCAGCCGCATCGGCAAGCCCAGCGTCTGCGTCGTCAGCATCTGGCGAAGCCCCTGCGCCGTCACCGGAACGACATCGAGCGGCGCAAGCGCTTTAGCGGAGAACAGCTCCAACGTAATGCGTTCCAGGCCGGTGACGTGGCGTCCGAGATGGGTGTTGTCGATATAGATAGCCATGCGAAGAGAATCCCAAAGTTATGCCGCAACGGACCGGTAGGTGACATGCGGGCGAATTTGCGAGGGCGCGGCGACGCGCCGCTGCGTGCGCGGCAGCAAGACCGAAATGAGGATCACGAACTGCGCGAGCTGAATGTTCTTCGACGAGAAGCTCACCGAACTCGCCGCGATGATGACGATCAGCAGCATGATGGCCCATGCCGCCGGACTCGAACGGCGCAGCACGTCGACGAAGAAGCAGACCAGGCCGATCGTCAGCAGGATGGTATGGATGAGGCCGAACTGAACGACGGATGAAATCCAGAAGTTTTCGATGCCGTAGTTGAGGCCGAGTTGCGACTGCAGCGCGTTCACCCGAACCGGGTTGGGGCCGAGGATCAGTTCATTCCAGTCGAAATGCGAGAGCAGGCTGAAGGTGGCGTAGCGCGCCAGCGTGCTGCCCTTGTCGGAAGAGAAGCGCAGCAGCATCTTGTCGAAAATGCCGAGGTCGAGCGCGGCGAACACGATGGCGCCGGCCGCAAACAGCACGCAGATGGCGAGAATGGCTGCAGGAAGCTGCGTTCGCTTTCCCCGCATCAGGCGGAGTGCCTCGAAGCCGCCGAGCAGTCCGATGACCGCCAGCACGGTGACCAGCGAGGTTCGGCCGCCGAACGCCATCAGCGACGCCAGGCAGAATGCGATCAGCGGCAGCTGCAGCAGAATCGGCGGACAGATCGCCGGACGAAGCACCAGCGCGAGCACGTAGGCGCCGACGATGCCGGATGCTGTCAGCGGATGGCCGAGCAGCGCCGCGGAGCGCCATTCTCCCATCACCACGACATCGCCGAGCGTCAGCGGGATCAGACGGTGGCCGGAGAAATACTCATAGTATCCGAGCACGACGTTCAGCAGGATCGTGAAGTGAATGGCCCAGACCAGCGGGCGCCGTTGCGCAGGCGATAGTTGCCACATCACCATCGCGATCAGGATCGGCAGCAGGAACGTGTCGATGATGACCGTGAAGGGGCGCTCGAGCACGATCACCTGGACCAGCAGAAAAAGCCAGCACAGCAAATACGCCAGCAGCAGCTTCGATTCGGAAAGTATCCGGTTGAGCTCGCCAACCGGGCCGCGGCTGCGCATCAGCAACAGCGAGAACGCGAGCACCGTGAAATAGGTCGCCGGATGCAGCTTTTCGTAAAAGTTTCCGCCCGCCGTCAGATAGTGGATTTTCCAGGTGGTCAGGACGGAGGACGAGAGCGTGAAGGTCGCAATGACGGCCAGCAGCATTAGGCCGGTCGCGATCCGTTCAATGAACGCATCGGCATTCGTGGCGCGCCCAGGCGTATGGGCCGGCCGTACCGCGTCCAATACAAGGGGACGGCGGCGCATGTGCGCGACGCCTGCCGATCCGTTCAACGGTCGACGCACTCTCACCGCGCCGCTCCGGCATGGAGGCCTGCGGTGCCGTACGGCTTGAGATAGGCCGAGCTGCGGTAATAGTCGTAGAACTGCAGGCGGCTGAGATCGACGCGGGTCAATACCGTCCCCATGACCCGGTCGCTGACCGGCGACAGCAGGTCCATGGCATGGGACAGCACCTCACCGGGCGTCTGATCCCATGCCGTCGCCACAACGATTCGATCGGCCAACTCGGCGAGCGCGCGGCCATCGACCAGGGGCACCAGCGGCGGCGAGTCGATCACGATCAATTCGTAACGGTGGCGGAAGTAGTCGAGCACATCGACGATCCGGTCGGAGAACATCAGCTCCGTGATGTATTCGACCTGCTGGATCTTGGTTGACGGCAGCACCGACAGTCCGGTGCTGTGATCCACCAGCACGGCCTGCTCCGGTGCGGCCCGGCCGATCGCGACTTCCAGCAGTCCGGCATCGGCGCGCGGACAAAGTGCGCGGGTCACCTGCGGGTTGCGGAGGTCGCCATCGATGAGAAGCGTTCGGATGCCGAGCGTGGCCAGCGACTGCGCCAGGTTGATGGCCAGCGTGGTCTTGCCTTCGCTGTCGAGCGCGGAGGTGACCTGCACGACCTTCACCGGCTGCGATCGCATCGTCCGTTGCAGCGCCAGGCGAACCGCCCGGATCGCTTCCGCGAAGAATGTGCCGGGCTCGTCGATTGCGTAGCGGGTCAGGGGCGGCTGCAGCGGCGCCGGCAGGAGCTTGGTGGTCTTCGGATCATAGCGGCCGAGTTCTTTTCGTCCGCGCCGGGCAAGACCGGCAAGCTCGCGCGCGCCGATCAACGGAACCGCCGCAAGGGCAGGCACGCCCGCGATGGCTTCGGCCCGTTCGAGCGTCTTCACGCGGTCGTCGAGATAGTCGGCGAGAAATGCCAGCACGCTGCCGGCGCCGAGGCCGAGCATCACGGCGAGGCCGAGGATCAGCATTGTCTTGGGCGATGAAGGCCTGATCGGAATGCTGGCCTTGGTCACGATCCGGGAATCCGGCATCTCCAGGCTCTCTTGCGCGGTCGTCTCCTTGGAGCGTGCGAGATAGGACTCATATTGTGTGCGGTTGGCTTCGGCCTCGCGTTGCAGCTCGCGCAAACGAACCTGGGCCTGCCCCGAGGAAGTGGAGACGCCCTGGAGCTGGTCGAGGCTCTGCTGCAGCGACGCTTCGCGCGAACGCGCCACGTCATAATCGTGCTTCGTGCTCTCTAGTACTCGCTTGATTTCCTCGTTGATGAGTCTTTGCGTGTCGCGCCGCTGCGCCCGGACATTGGCGACGGAAGGATGACGCGCGCCATATTTGCTCGAGAGGTCGGCTTCGTTCTTGGCGATGTCGGCGTACTGGGTCCGCAGCTTCGTGATCATTTCCGAGGAAATCGCCGCGTTGATGCCGCCGGGATCGCCGCCCGACTTCGCGATGTCCTGAACCTGTTCGTATTTGGCTCGCGCTTCCGCCGTTTGCGCGCGGGCGGCGATCAGCTTGCCGTTGAGGTCGGTGATCTGCTGATCGTTGAGCGTGACGCCCTGCGAGACCATCAGATTGTTGGCAGAACGAAAATCCTCGACAGCCTTTTCGGAGACGACGACTCTGGACTTCAAATCATCGATCTGTCCATTGAGCCACGTCGCCGCAATGCGCGTGGCGTCGTATTTGGCGCGAACCTGTTCGTCGAAATAGGCGTCCGCGATCGCGTTGGCGATGGTGGCGGCCTTTTGTGGTGATCGCGAACTAACGGCGATGTCGACGAGGAAGGTGGTGCCCTGCCGCGTCACTTTCATCCGCTTCTGAAGGATATCGACCGATCGTGACTTGGCGGCGTCCTCCGGGCTGGCACCGTCGCTCGGCCCGCTGCTGCGGAACAGGTTCTTGATCGGATCGAGCAGGCCGGGCTTTGGCGTGAACTCCTCGTCTTCCGTCAGCTTCAGCTTGCCGACGACGCGCGTCAGGATGGCGACCGACTGGATCAGCAGCGTCTGGCTTTCGATGGTCGCGTCGTCGGTGCCGAAGTTCGACAGCACGGACTGATTTGTCTCGACCACATTGGCGCGGCGCGGATCGACCAGCACGGTCGAGGTCGCCGTATATAGAGTGGTGGCGAATACCAGGTAGACCGCTGCCAGACTGAGCAGGGCGACGGCCGGCAGCGCCACCATCTTGTAGCGGCGGCGCAGGATGCGGCCCATCTCGCGCAGATCGACGGTCGGATACTGCCGGCTTTCGGCCGGACGGGCCGGAGGCTCGTCGGGGATCACATAGGGCAGGTCAGAATTGCGCTGTAACATTCATTCCCACCAGGTGTTTGTCGAAGGTGAAGACCGGAACGTCGCTGTCGCGCTTGGTGTAGCGGTAGTAGGCGGAAACGGCCGCGAAGCGGTTGACGAGGTATTTGACGCGCGTGTCCGATGTCAGCACGTTGTCCTTGCGGAGCTGGCCGAAGAATTTGTCGTTCTCGTAGCCGCCCGCGAGCGACACGATGACGTTGCGCCGCAGTTCGTAGTCGAGGCCGAGCTGAACCGCATTCGCCAGCACGCCGGTGGCACTGGTATCGGTAGTTTGCGTGACGAGCTGTTCGGCATTGAAATGCACGTCGAGCAGGCGCGTCGGACGCCATGTCAGCCGCGCGCGGTAGGAGGGGCCCTCGATGTTTCCGATCGACGGATCGTCGAAACGCTGTTGAACATAGCCGGCGCCGAATTCGCCGGTGACCAGATTGCTCAGTCCGATGGTGACGCCGGACAGCGCGCGATAGCCTTGCGAGTCCAGGGTGTGACCGGGTGTTCCCCTGATGTCGCGCTGATTGCCTTCCACGCCGCCGAACCAGCCGAGCGTGGAAGAGATCGCATAGTCGATCCGGCTGTGCAGGGAGTAGATCTGCCCGTCGCGGGCATCCTGGTTGATGACGGTGCCGTCCTGCGCGCGCGTCGATCCGTAGTCGTAGGAATCGGTGCGGAAGCCGACCGATGTCGTCAGACGGTTGAACTCCTTGCGCAGCGTGACGTCGCCGGACATCAGATTATATGGTGTCGGCGATATGGCGTTGGCTGGCGAGGTGAGCGTGCCGACGCCCTCGTTCAGATGCGCGATCTGAAAGCTGCCCAGCAGCATCGTGTCTTTGGTGATGTCCAGCCAGCCGTTGCCCTTCAGGCTCGCATTGGTCTGATTCAGGCTCGAATTCTGGCTATAATTCGTCTGCTGCGCGTCCAGCTTCAGATCGACGCCATGCCGTCTCCACAAGGAGTGCGCGCGCAGGGTCGGCTCGATCACCGCTGCGATGTCGGAACGTTGGTTGGTGTTCGAGGCAAAGACGTTGCTGTCGTAAAAAGTGCCGGCGGTTAGCGACGGGTTGAACATCCAGGAACCGGAGCGAATGCCGATGGGTTCGTAGCCAGGTTGCTGTCGCTTCTTCACCGGCATGTCCTCAGGCGGAATCTCTTCGCGGGTCTCCGGATCGGTTCTGTCCGGGAGCGATGACGGCTCAAAGATTTTCGTCGCGTTCCAGGGCGAGGCGAATTCCCCGCTGGTCCACGGGATGGCCTGTGCATTCGCCGTCGAGCCAAGGCCGAGCAGGATGGCAGCCGCCGGCGCGGGCAAGAGGCTGATGCGGGATAGATCGAGCATGCGGATGGAACGGAATCGCTCTCCGCCTTCTTTGGACGCATTCGACGACGCGGATGCACACTCTGGTCCCATCACCCATCCCTTGCGGGAACGCGAAGGCGGCGAACACATATTGGGCGAGGCCCATCGCTCAAATATTGATCGTCGACTGCGCATAAGAACGGCAGGCCTCATACTCGGTACGCGGGCGCAGGGTTGCGAATTGTGAGATTGAAAGTGATGCGCACGCCTGCAACGCGCTTTGCCGGAAAAGTTTCCCCGCGTTGCAAAATTTTTCGCACGTGCAAAAAATCTGTGATGACAGCGCAACACGAACGCTGTCATCCGCTCGCGAGCGGCATTCACTTCATCTGCGGATCCGTGGATTGCTAGAAGTAGCGCTCCGGAATTCGAATGTTGTCGCCCGGATAGACCGGAACGGGGGCATCGAGAGGATATGTCTGTTCTGCGCCGGCGCCTGCACGGCGCAGAAAGACCTTGTTCTCGTTGGCGCGATAGGTGAATCCGCCGGCGCTCGCGACGGCATCCATCACCGTCAAGCCATTGCGGTAGGGATACTCCCCGCTCTTCTTCACTTCGCCGAGAATGTAATACGGGCGATACTGCGCGATCTCGACGTTGACACGGGGATCACGCACGATTCCTTTTGCAAGCGCGGATGCGATCAATTTTTCGAGTTGCCGCGTCGTCGCGCCTGCGGCCTTGATATGGCCGGCGAGTGGAATCGAGACCTGACCGCTATTGCTGATTTCATACTCGCCCGTGATGTCAGATTCTCCATACACCTTGAGTCTGATTCGGTCGTTCGGACCGAGAACGTAACCGTCCGCGGACGATGACGATGCGGATGGCGACGTTTGTGCTGAAGCCTGAACCGAAAGACCGGCACTGATGCCGGCGATCGCAAGGACGAAGAGAAGGGGAAGCGTCAGTCCGGCGCTGGGCGACCGTTGCTGCATGGCTGCATCTCCATGAGTGCACGTAACAGCTTGCGATCATTGAGAAGCAAAAACGGCGAAAGAATGTGAAGGCGAGAGTTCCGTCCCACTTGGTGAACGAGTCACTTCAGCATCATAGAGTGTGCAGCGATCACAAAGAGTGTACAGCGATTACAAGAAGAGGATCGTCGATCCTTCGATCGCGACACACGTCAGAGTTCCTGTGCGCCATGCGGCGGTGTCGATGTTGATTCGATTGTGCCTGATATCTGGATGCGGCACCGGCGTATGACCGTGCACGATGAACCGTTCGTGACTCTGCGTCGAGCCGAGGAACTCATCACGAATCCAAATCAGATCATTGGGATCCTGATGCTCGATCGGAACGTCAGGGCGAATGCCGGCGTGCACGAACAAGAAATCGCCGCAACTGAACTGATTACGCAAGCATCGCATGACCAATTCGTGTGCACGGGGAAACGCGTCAACAAAGTGGCGATGCAGGTTGATGGCTGTCTCGTTCTCGTCGCGCAGCTCGATGCCATAGGATGCAAGCGTTTGCCTGCCGCCCAATTGCAGCCAGTACGGCAAGATCGCCGGGTCCTGAAGGAACCCTTCCATCACAGCTTCGTGGTTGCCTCGGAGACACACCGCGCGATGGACAACGAGTCGCACTGCGAGCAGATCGAGCACCGTCCTGGAGTCCGGCCCACGATCGATGTAATCGCCGAGATAGACTTCAATTGTATGTGCGATCGGCCTGCGCCTTATGTCGTTGTCGATTCGTGCGGTGATCTCGCTCAACAGATCGGCCCGGCCGTGGACGTCGCCGACCGCATAGATGCGTGTGCCGGCTGGCGCTGAAGCGGATACGGAGCGCGAAGGTGCCACGAATGGTCGGTGCATGATGCGAGATGTCGATCATGGAACCGGGCGACGGTCAATCCACGACTCTGTGCGTCGATACTTCTAGAAGAAGATCAGACGAATAAGAATCGCGATCGTCACCCACGCAATCGTGTTCCCGATGATGATGCGGTTTCTGAGTTTGCGGTCGGGCAACAGTCTGTCGTGTTGCACCAGCGCGCGGCTATGCAGATGTTCGGCCATCATGGGCGCCTCCCCGGAACTGTTCCGCGAAGTGGACGGCTGGCGAATCGCTGCCGTCTCTGTTTCCTCCCCGAAGCTTGGCGATCACCGTGCGCCTCATCACTGTCTTTCGACAGGCTGTGGCCGATCGCTTTGGCTTTCGATGAACAATCTCGTTCAAAACAACGACGTGACGGCGAATTGTTGCCCGCGCAGTAATGCCGAGCTCGATTGAATGTCGAGAATCGAAGAGGTGGAATTTGTTCCGGGATTTTTGAATATGCATAGCAGCGTCAAGCGACACGCAGCTCATTAACCAGGCAAATCGACACTAAGCGTCTCCGAACAAACCGGAATATCGCGTCGCACAAACTTCATTAACGATTCAGTTCCGTCATTGTGTGCGTCGCTTTCGCATTCGCGCCAAATTTCGCTCAAGATTCTGGAAAGTGTTAGCGACCGCGAAGTGCGAACATTCGCTGCTGCGAAATCGTCACGCTCGTTGTCGAGCGCGCGACGTACTTGATCTCAATTCGGTTCCCGCAGAGAGGAGACACAGTGGCCTCCATTGTGACAGCGAGCTTCGATCGGAATAACGTCACGCCGATTCGAAGAGAGCGAACCCAGATATCGGTCCGTCCGGTCGAGTTTGCCGGCGGCGGTGCGCGTGGCACGTATCGAGCCGGCCGGCGCTCTCGCAGGAGCGCGCGGATCGAGCCGTCGTCCTCGGTCGCAAAGCGCATCTTCGATATTACGGCGGCAGGCGGTGCACTGCTGTTCTTCGCGCCGCTCCTGATTGCGATCGCCGTGGCGATCAAGGTGACGTCGCGGGGCCCGGTGCTGTTCTTTCAATATCGCTACGGTTATCGTAACCGCCGCTTCAAGATCTACAAGTTCCGCACGATGCGCAACGACGCGGGCGACGTGCGCGGCGTCAGGCAGACCGTGCAGGGCGACGCGCGCGTGACGGCGGTGGGAAGAATTCTGCGAAAGACCAGCCTCGACGAAATTCCGCAGCTCATCAACGTCCTCAAGGGTGACATGTCGCTGGTCGGGCCGCGGCCGCATGTGCCGGGAATGTTGGCGGCGGATCTGCCTTACGAAGACCTCGTGCCCTATTATTTTCAACGGCATACGGCGCGGCCGGGTATCACCGGGCTCGCGCAGGTCAGCGGCTGCAGGGGAAGCACAGCCGAGTTCGAGCCCGCGGTTTCGCGGATCGATTACGATCTCGATTACATCGAGAGGTGGTCGCTGCGCATGGACATCATGATCATCATCCGCACGATCCGGAAGGAATTCCTGTCGGGCAGCGGATACTGACCACCCGTCACTCAAAACATCGAAGGACCAGGCAATGGCGATGATCGAGCCGCGGGGCCGTATTGTACCCGTTCTCCTGTCAGGTGGCGCCGGCTCGCGGCTATGGCCGCTCTCGCGCGAAACCTACCCCAAGCAACTGCTCTCGCTGCTGGGCGAAAACACCCTGCTGCAGCAAACGGCGCTGCGGGTCGAGGATCGCGCGCTGTTTACCGATCCGATGGTAATCGCGAACGCCGAGCATCGATTCGCGATCGGCGAACAGCTGCGCGCGGTCGGGGTCGATCGTCCAACCATCGTGCTCGAACCGGTCGGCAGAAATACCGCACCCGCGGTGGCGATTGCCGCGTTGCTCGCCAGCGAATCCGACCCCGACGCCGTGATACTGGCGATGCCGGTCGATCACTGGGTGAGCGACCACGCGGCGTTCCGCGCGGCCATCTCGACTGGCATTACCGCCGCCCGCTACGGCCGCTTCGTCCTGTACGGCGTCCGGCCTTCATCGGCGGCGACTGGGTTCGGCTATATCCGGATGGGCGATGAGCTGGATGCCGCGTCGCCCATTCGCAGCGTCGCCGGCTTCGTCGAGAAGCCGGATCTGGTGACGGTCGAGCGCCTGCTGGCGTGCGACGAGCATGTCTGGAACAGCGGAATATTTCTGCTGCCGGCGCGGCAGTTCATCGACGAATTGGCGCATCGCGCGCCGGAGGTTCTCGCCGCCTGCCGCAAGGCGCTGACCGGCGCCACCCGCGACCTCGATTTTCTTCGCCTCGACGAGCGTGCCTTCGAGGCTTGCCCGGCGATCTCGATCGACTACGCGATCATGGAAAAGACCGAAAACGCGGTGGTCGTTCCCGCCACGTTCGACTGGAGCGATGTCGGAAGCTGGTCAGCCTTGTGGTCGATGGCCGACAAGGATCAATCAGGCAACGTCGTCATCGGCGACGCGGTCGTGGAGGATGCGTCGGGGTGCTACGTCCGGGGTGACGGACAATTGGTCGCGGCGCTCGGCGTCGAGGATCTCGTCATCGCCACGTCGCCGGACGTGGTGCTGGTGACCAGCCGCAAGCGCGATCAGGATGTCGGAAAGCTGGTCGAGCGTCTGAAGGCGAACGGTCATCGTTCGGCGACGCAGACCCACAGCGTCCATCGTCCCTGGGGCTACTATCAGTCGATCCACGCCGGCGAGCGGTTCCAGGTCAAGCGCATCACCGTCAATCCCGGCGCCAAGCTGTCGCTGCAAAAACATTATCACCGCGCCGAGCATTGGGTCGTGGTGAACGGCACCGCGATCGTCACGCGCGACGACGAGGAAATCCTGCTGCGCGAGAATGAATCGATCTTCGTCCCCCTGGGATGCATGCATCGTCTGGAGAATCCCGGAAAGGTTCCGCTCAACCTTATCGAGGTCCAGTCGGGCGCCTATCTCGGCGAGGACGACATCGTTCGCGTACAGGATATCTATGATCGCGTCTGAGGCGCGGCCGGATGAGAGGCAGCATCCGCATCGGGGACGGCGCACGCCGCGGCAAGAGCATGCGCGCGACACCAAGGGAGGCGGCCATGAATGCAAAACAGCAGGTAAAGGAGCTGGTGAAGGACGCGTTTCCATCGATCTGGCTGCAGTGGCATTTCATGAAGCGCCCGAAATCGGCGGAGCGGGAACTGTCCTATCTCGAAAAAGTGATCCCCGATGACGCGGTGACGGTCGACGTCGGCGCGAATTGCGGCCTCTACACGCGGCGACTGGCGCGCCTTTCCCGGCAGGTCCATGCCTTCGAGCCTTCGCAGCAGATGGCCAGGCTGTTGCGCCGGACCTCGGCACGGAACGTCAGCGTCCACGAGATTGCGCTGTCTGACCATGACGGCGATGCCGAATTGTTCATCCCGAAAGGCGATGACGGCCTGGTCCATGGCCTTGCTTCGCTCGAGGCGCGAACCGATTCATCGGCTAAAATGATCTCCGCCCACGTGCCGATCGCGCGGCTCGATGCGGTGATTGATCAGGATGTGGCGTTCGTGAAAATCGACGTCGAAGGCCACGAGTTGAACGTTCTCAACGGCGCTGTCGAACTTTTGGAGCGGTGCCAGCCGGTATTCCTGGTGGAGGCGGAAGACCGCCACCGCGCTGCGGCGACACGCTCGGTGTTCGAATTCTTCCGCAGTAGATCCTATCGGGGGTTCTTCCTTAAGGACAATGAAGTGATTGACGTCGAGGCGTTCGATCCTGGAACGCTTCAGGACGCCGATGCGTTACGGCCGGATGGCGGTCGCAAGGACGGTCAGTTCTACGTCAACAACTTCTTTTTCTTTCCCCGCCATCTCGACGGTGAATCGATATTGAGCGGCTAGCTCCTCGTTTCGCCTATCCCGCCGGCGCGGCCTCGGGCCGCGCGGCTCCTCAGACAGGATCCGTAATGCATATAGCAATGATCGGCGCCGGCTATGTCGGGCTGGTGTCAGGCGCGTGTTTTTCCGATTTCGGGCATCAGGTCGTCTGTATCGACAGCAACGCAGAAAAAGTTGCTAGCCTCAACAGCGGAGAGATGCCGATTCATGAGCCGGGACTCGCCGAACTGGTGGCGCGAAATGTCGACCAGGGGCGCCTGTCGTTCGCGAGTGATCTGAAATCGGCGGTCAGCGAAGCGGAGGTGGTGTTCATCGCGGTCGGCACGCCGTCGCGCCGCGGCGACGGGCATGCCGATCTGTCCTATGTCTACACGGCGGCGCGCGAGATTGCGGGCGCGCTTCCCGATCGGGCGGTGGTGGTCACCAAGTCGACGGTTCCGGTTGGAACGGGCGACGAGGTCGAACGCATCATCCGCGAAGAGAATCCGGCCGCCACGGTTGCCGTCGTCTCCAATCCCGAATTCTTGCGTGAAGGGGCGGCGATCCGCGACTTCAAGCACCCCGACCGGATCGTGATCGGAACGGATGACGCGCGCGCCCGCAGCGTAATGGCCGAGGTGTACCGGCCGCTTCACCTCAACGCTTCCCCGATCCTCTATACCGACCGCCGCACCGCGGAGCTGACGAAATACGCCGCGAACTCCTTCCTCGCCACCAAGATCGCCTTCATCAACGAGATCGCGGACCTCGCCGAAAAGGTCGGTGCCAATGTGCAGGAAGTCGCGCGCGGGATCGGTCTCGACAACCGGATCGGCCAGAAATTCCTGCATGCCGGGCCGGGCTTCGGCGGCTCCTGCTTTCCAAAGGACGCGATGGCGCTGATCAAGACCGGCCAGGACAATGCATCGCCGCTGCGCATTGTAGAAACAGTGGTCGCCGTCAACGACCAGCGCAAGCGGGCGATGGCGCGCAAGGTCGCCAACGCGTTCGGCGGCAACATCCGCGGCAAATCCATTGCGGTCCTCGGCGTCACCTTCAAGCCCGAGACCGACGACATGCGCGACGCGCCGTCGATTCCACTGATTACTGCGCTGCAGGACATGGGCGCCGAGGTGCGCGTGTTCGATCCCGTCGGCATGGAGCAGGCGAGGAAGGTGTTCGAGAACGTCACCTTCTGCGAGAGCGCCTATCGCTGCGCCAAAGGCTGCCACGCGCTCGTCATCGTCACGGAATGGGAGCAATTCCGGGCGCTGGACCTCAAAGAGCTGTCCGCCATCATGGCCTGTCCCGTCATCGTCGATCTCCGCAACATCTACTCTCCGGAGGAAGTGGAGCGGAACGGCTTTCTGTATTGCGGTGTTGGGCGGCCGAAATCGGTGGCGTACTGAAGGACACGAGCCGTCATGACATCGGCTGATTAGGGATACACGCATATGATGATTGCGGATCAGGCAATTCTGGTAACGGGGACCGCGGGATTCATCGGATTCCACGTGGCGCAGCGGTTGCTGCAATCCGGTCACCGCGTGGTCGGGATCGACAACCTCAATTCGTACTATGATCCGCAACTGAAGGCGGCCCGGCTCACTATTCTCCGCAACGATCCGCGCTTCCAGTTCGAAGAGCTCGATGTGGCGGATCGCGTGGCGATACCGGCGCTGTTCGCGCGCCATCGGTTTCCCGTCGTCATCCATCTGGCTGCGCAGGCGGGCGTGCGTTACTCGCTGAAGGATCCGCACGCCTATGTCGATGCCAATCTGGTCGGCTTCACCAACGTTCTGGAGGGATGCCGGCACAATGGCTGCCGTCATCTGCTGTTCGCGTCCTCGTCATCCGTCTACGGCGCCAACAGGAAGCTGCCGTTCTCGGTGCATGACAATGTCGATCACCCGATCAGCCTCTATGCCGCGAGCAAGAAGGCCAACGAGCTGATGGCCCATTCATACAGCCATCTCTACGGCATCCCGTGCACCGGCCTGCGGTTCTTCACGGTGTACGGCCCATGGTATCGGCCCGACATGGCGCTGTTCGTGTTCGCGGATGCGATCGTCCGCGGCGATCCCGTCAAGTTGTTCAATGGTGGCCGGATGCTTCGCGACTTCACCTATATCGACGATGTGACGGAAGCGCTGGTTCGCCTGATCGATCGCGCGCCGCAAGGCGGGCAGCTCGGCCTCGGTGACGCCCTGGACCCGGGATCGAGCGCCGCGCCCTGGCGGATCTATAATGTCGGCAACAACAAGCCGCAGCAACTGCTGCACGTGCTCGATGTCCTCGAGCAGGAGCTCGGGCGCAAGGCCAAAAAGGAATTGTTGCCGATGCAGCCCGGCGACGTGCCGACGACCTATGCCGATGTCGATGACCTCGTGCGTGATGTCGGCTTTCGCCCGGCGACGCCGATCGAGGATGGCATCCAGAAGTTCGCGGCCTGGTATCGCGGCTATCATCGCGCGGCCTAGCCCGCGGCGCTTGCGCGAAAATTCCGTGGCGTGGTGCCGAACCGGTCCTTGAACGTGCGGGTAGCATGGGCGGCGTCGGCAAAACCGCACTGATGCGCAAGCCGCGCGATCGGAACGTTGGTCAGCTGCTGCAGCAGGTCTTTGAACCGTTCGACACGCAGATGAAGCACGTGCCGCTCGAACGTGGTCTCGCGGTCGGCGAAGATGCGATGAAACGTCCGCTCGGAAACGCCGAACTCGGCGGCGAGCGCCGGCACCGGCCGTATGGCGGCGATGTTGGCCCGCAGATAGACATCGATTAGACCGAACAGGTCGGGCCGGGACAGCGCATGGCTGGCGCCGGCGGCGAGACGCAGCAGGGCCGACAGATAGGCAACGATATCAGGCTCGCCCTGTCGCGCCGGCGCATCGGATAAGGAAATCGTGTCGCGAAACAGCGCGGCAATCGAACGCGCTACCGTCCCGGATAGCGGCACAGGCCTGGCGCAGAACCGCTCCGCCCCGGGAACGGACCGCAACAGCGCGGCGGCGGGGACGGTTGCGATCAGCAACTCCACGCGCTGTCCGGGGCCGAACAGCCGATCCTCGAACGGGCGCCGCGCATCGTAGAGCACGCCATAGCCGGGATCGATCGTGCCCTCGTTTCCGGCCTGCACCATCGAGCTTCGGCCGCGGCGCTGAAAATCGAACATGAATTCGTCGGAACCGGCGCGGCTCACCAGCCGGGCATCGCGGGTGTAGCATTGCGGGCTAGAGTCGAAACGGACGAGCTTCGCCCCGCCGATCTCGACGAATTCGAAATGGCCGCTGACCACAGCGGAACCGAGTGGCCGCGTCTCGACATGGGCGAACGACCGGCAGATCGCTTCGGTCCAATAGGCCGCCCGTTCGGTCGGACGGATCGGGTCGGTGGAGACGCTGATCGGCATCGCGTGGCTAGGTTCCGGTATGTGGCGCCGCAGCGTCGCCCATGACCGGTGGGTCTGGCAAGGGCCAGAGTTGGCAGGCTCATTCAAGACGCCCGGAGCGGAGCGGCTTAGCCTGCCTGCGAACCCTATCCATCCGGCCCGATATGGCACGCACAAAACCTTCCGTCCTGGCGCAGGCCAGTCATCCGCTCGATCCGCTCAGCGAGGCCGAGGTCGCGCTGGCCGCTGACATATTGCAGCGGATCAAGAAGCTTGGCCCGGATACGCGATTTACCCATGTGCAGCTCGAAGAGCCGGCCAAATCCGACGTTCTCGGATGGAAACCGGCGGCCGGGCCGCCACGGCGGGCCGCTGCTACCCTGTTCGACTGCAAGACCGGCGCGACGCATGTCGCCACGGTGGACCTTGAATCAAAGTCGGTGACGGCGTGGCAGGAATATTCGACCAAGGCCCATCCTTACGGCCAGCCGCCGATCACCATCGAGGAGGTGTTCAAGGTCGGCGACATCGTCAAGGCCGACGCGGACTGGCGTCGCGCAATGAAGCGGCGAGGCCTCGATGACAAGGACATCGAGCTGGTCCAGGTCGATCCGTTCTCGGCCGGTTATTTCGACCGCGAGGTGGAGAAGGGCCGGCGGCTCGTCAGCGCGGTGTCGTACTGGCGCAGCGATCTCAAGGACAATGGCTATGCCCACCCGATCGAAGGCGTGGTGGCGCTGGTCGACCTGATCGAGAACAGGATCGTCCATCTGGTCGATGAAGCAGACATCATTCCGATCCCGAAAAAGTCGCGCAACTACGACCGCGCGTCGATCCCGCAAACGCGCAAGGACGTCAAGCCGCTGGACGTCGTGCAGAAGGAAGGCCCGAGCTTTACGGTCGACGGCTGGAAGGTCTCTTGGCAGAACTGGTCATTCCGCGTCGGCTGGACCGCACGCGAAGGCCTCGTGCTGCACCAGATCTCATTTCGCGATGGCGGGCGCGAGCGGCCGATCGTCTATCGCGCCAGCGTCACCGACATGATCGTGCCCTATGCCGATCCGACCGCCAACCATTTCTGGAAATGCGCCTTCGATGCCGGCGAGTATGGATTGGGCAAGCTCGCCAATGCGCTCGAACTCGGCTGCGACTGCCTCGGCCACATCCATTATTTCGACGTGCCGGTTGCCGACGACTACGGCAAGCCGAGCGTCATGAAAAATGCGATCTGCCTGCATGAGGAGGATTACGGGATCCTCTGGAAGCATTACGAGTTCCGTAACGAGACGTTCGAGGTCCGCCGCTCGCGCCGCCTCGTCATCTCCTTCTTCACCACCGTCGGCAATTACGACTACGGCTTCTTCTGGTACTTTTACCAGGACGGCACCATCCAGCTCGAAGTCAAATTGACCGGCATCATCCAGACCGCGGCGATCGCCGCGGGCAAGGGTTATCCGTGGGGCGGCATGGTCGCCGAAAATTTGGGCGGACCGACCCATCAGCACTTCTTCAACGCCCGCCTGCACATGATGCTCGACGGTGACGGCAACACCGTCACCGAACACGAATTCCGCCCGCGGCCGTGGGGCACGGACAATCCATACGGCAACGTGTTCGACGTCACGGCCCGAACGCTTTCGCGCGAGCGCGATGCAGCTCGGGAGGCCGACGGCCGCACCGGGCGCTACTGGAAGATCGCCAATCCCAACAAAAAGAACAGCGTCGGCGGCCCGACGGCGTATAAGCTCATTGCGCACAGCGCGCCGGCGATGCTGGCGCAGGAGGGCTGCTACATGACCTCGCGCGGCGGTTTCGCCACCAAGCATGTCTGGGTGACGCGCTATGCGCCCGACGAGCGCTATGCGAGCGGCGAATTTCCGAACCAGCACGCCGGCGGTGACGGTCTGCCGAAATACATTGCCCAGAACCGCGCCATCGAAAACGAGGACATCGTCGTCTGGCACAGCTTTGGCGCGACGCATGTCTGCCGTCCGGAGGATTTTCCGGTGATGCCGGTCGAATATGTCGGCTTCACCTTGAAGCCGAACGGCTTCTTTGCCGAGAATCCGGCGATGGACCTGCCGCCCGACCGTAACAGCGCCAGCCGTGACAACCGCGACAAGGGGTCGTGTTGCGGCTGACGGTTCCGTGGATTCGTTTCTTCATTTCACCAGATAAGGGGACTGACCATGAATCGCAGGAGGCTCCTCAAGACGGCCGCCGGTGCCGCCGTCGCCTCGACCGCCGTCGCCGCGCCGGCCATCGCCCAGTCCGCTCCCGCCGTGCGCTGGCGCCTGACCACGTCATTTCCGAAGACGCTGGATACGCTCTACGGCGCCTGCGACATGTTTGCCAAGGCGATCGCCGATCTGTCGGACCAGAAATTCCAGATCAGTGTGTACGGTCCGGGCGAGATCGTGCCTGCGTTTCAGGTCTTCGACGCGGTGGCGAACAACACCGTCGAGATGGGCAACAGCGCTTCCTACTATTACATCGGCAAGGATCTCGCGTTCGCGTTCGGCACCGCCGTTCCGTTCGGCCTCAACACGCGGCAGATGAATGCCTGGCTCGCCTATGGCGGCGGCCTCGACATGCTCAACGAGCTCTATGGCACGTTCGGCATTTACGGCATACCCTTTGGCAACACCACCGCGCAGATGGGCGGCTGGTTTCGCAAGGAGATCAAGTCGCTCGACGACCTCAA
This sequence comes from Bradyrhizobium paxllaeri, assembly GCF_001693515.2. Classification (NCBI taxonomy): domain Bacteria; kingdom Pseudomonadati; phylum Pseudomonadota; class Alphaproteobacteria; order Hyphomicrobiales; family Nitrobacteraceae; genus Bradyrhizobium; species Bradyrhizobium paxllaeri. The sequence goes on along the minus strand of NZ_CP042968.1, from coordinate 7,096,762 downwards.
GGGATTGAAATTCCGCGTCGGCGGGGTCGCGGGGCAGGTGCTGAGTCGGCTCGGCATCGTGCCGCAGCAGATTCCGCCGGGCGATATCTACCCGGCGCTGGAAAAGGGCACGATCGACGCCGCCGAGTGGATCGGTCCCTATGACGACGAGAAGCTCGGCTTCCTGAAAGTCGCACCCTATTACTACTATCCCGGCTGGTGGGAAGGATGCGCAAACGGCTTCCTCTATATCAACAGCGCGAAATGGGCCGAGTTGCCAAAGCTCTATCAGAACATGGTGACGATTGCCGCCGGCCAGGTCGCGGCCGACCTGACGGCCAAATATGACGCGCGCAACGCTGCCGCCATCAAGCGCCTGGTTGCGGCCGGGGCGCAACTGCGGCTATTCTCGAACGATATTCTGGACGCGTCGTTCAAGGCGACCAACGAACTGTTTGCCGAGGTCTCGGCCAAGAACCCGAAGTTCAAGGCGCTGTACGATTCCACGATCGCATTCCGCAACGAACAGTATCAGTGGCATCAGGTCTGCGAGGCCACCTACGACAATTACATGATCCGGCGGATCCGCGCCTGATTGCTGTCTGACGGCTCGGCAAAATCGGGGGCTTGAATTGGATATTCGTACCGGCCGGCCCGTCACGCTGGCGTCGAACGGCATGGTGACGTCGCCGCATTCGCTTGCCTCTGCGGCCGGCCTCGACGTGCTTCGCGCCGGAGGTTCGGCGATCGATGCCGCGATTGCGGCGAGCAGCGTGCTCGCGGTGGTCTATCCGCACATGACCGGTCTCGGCGGCGACGCGTTCTGGCTCATCCATGATGGCGCCAGCGGCGAGATCCGCTACCTCAATGGCGGCGGCAAGGCGGCCGAGGGCGCCACGCTGTCGTCGATCAAGCAGCGGGGCCTGAAGGAAATCCCGCTGCGGGGCATCATCCCGGCGACGCTGACGGTGCCGGGCGCGGTGGCGAGCTGGACCGAGGCGCATGCGACTTACGGGCGATTGCCGCTCCGGCGCGTGCTCGAAAGCGCGATCGGCTATGCCGGCGATGGCTTTCCGGTCACCGGTCGCCTCGCAAGCTTCATCGAGATGATGCGCGATGATCTGCTCGGGGATCGCGAAGCCGCCGCGCTGTTCTTTCCGCAAGGCGTGGCCGCGGTGCCGGGGACGAAGCTCACCAATGCAAACCTTGCCTGCACGCTTCAATCGATCGCGGTCGATGGCTGGCAGGGCTTTTACGGCGGACCGGTCGCCGCCGAGATGTCGCGCGTTTCGGAAGAGAGAGGCGGTCTGTTCCGGTCTGCCGATTTCAGCCGGCAAAAATCTGTCTGGGGCGCGCCGTTGGTTGGCCGCTACCGCGACGTCACCATCTTCAACACGCCGCCACCGACGCAGGGTTTTGCCGTGCTCGAAATGCTCAATCTTGTCGAGCCGCACGAACTGCACCGAAAGGATTTCCTCGGGCCCGACCATGTCCATCTGCTGGTGCAGGCCAAGCAGATTGCCTATCACGACCGCGATCAGGTGCTTGCCGATCCCTGCTTTGCCGAGGTGCCAGTCGAACGGCTGATATCGAAGGAATACGCGGTCGAACGCGGCCGGCTGATCGACGGCAGGTCGGCATTGAGATGGGACATGGTGCCGTCATACGGCAGCCTGTCCGGTGATACGGTCTATGTCGCCGCCGTCGACCGCGACGGCAATGCGGCATCGCTGATCCAGAGCCTGTATGGCGCATTCGGCTCATGCGTGGTCGCTGGCAAGACCGGCGTCATCCTGCAAAATCGTGGCGCCTATTTCTCGCTGGATCACAACCATCCCAATCGCCTCGAACCCGGCAAGGTCCCGCTGCACACGCTGATTGCCTCGATGGCCAAGCGCGACGGAAAACTCTGGAGCGTGCTCGGCTGCATGGGGGCGGATGGCCAGCCGCAAATCCAGATGCAGCTCTATGCAGCCATGATCGATTTCGGCCTCGACATCCAGGAAGCGATCGAGATGCCGCGATTCCTTTCCGGCCGCTTCGCGCTCGGCGAGGCGCGCGACACGCTGCATATTGAGGGCCGCTTTGCTGCGGATACGATGGAGGCCCTCGCGCAGCGCGGTCACACCATCGACCGATGGGACGCCTGGAACGAAATGGCCGGCCACGCGCATGGCATCACGATCGACGGGCAGAACGGCATGCTGAGCGGCGGTTCCGACCCGCGCAGCGATGGCGCAGCTATCGGGTACTAAAGCGGGATGACTTTTCTTCGAATCGTCATCCCGCTTTATCTTTTTGTTTGAGCATGATCTTTTCGGAAAACCGCTACACACTTTGCGCTAACGCGGCCCTGCGGGTCCGGATCATGCTCTAGGTCATTTGATCAACGGCGCGCTCAAGTCACCTGGCGAGATTTGGCACAGCCATTGGATGAAACGCGAAGGCAGACGTCGATCTCGATCAAAGATCGCCTTTCATGCACGCGGTGATAAAGGTCGTCTTTCCGGGCGTCTCGTTGTTACCCCAACCGCGTTGAGCTGCAAGATCCTTGCAGGATTGAAAGGAACGCTTTGTCACCTCCGATTCGTTTTTAGTCGAACTGGTGCGACGGATGGCTGGAGCCGGCGTTGGCGATGTCGATGTCGGGGGTGGGGTCGTCGACACCGGCGGCAACGCCGCGGCAGCAGTTGAGCTTGGCAAAGGGTTACTGTCAGGCCTCTGGGTTGCAAGAAAGTAAGTAAAGACTGCAGTGCACAGCGTGAAGGCGCCGATGAGGGCGACCGAAAGCCACCTCGCCGATCTTGTTCTTGCCGGCGTGGCAGTCGACCGTGGCGCTCCATAAGCGTGGCCATCGTCCCATGTCGCTACGATATAGGCATGAACCGGCGCCGGAATATTCTTCACCTTCCGCGCGCCGATGTCGATAAATCGCGCGGACAGCTTGTTGGCGACCTGCTCATGCACCGCGCGTGAAATACAGATGCCGCCAACTTCGGCCAGGCCCTCAAGGCGAGCGGCGATATTGACGCCATCGCCGAGCAGATCGCCCTCGCGCTCAACCACGTCGCCGATGCCAATGCCGATGCGATAGCTCATCTGCCGGCTGCCAGGATACGCGAGATTCCGCGTGCGCAGGCTTTCCTGGATATCGATGGCGCAGCGTACCGCTTCGACTGCGCTGGAGAATTCTGCAAGAAGCGCATCACCTGCGGTATTGAAAATGCGGCCGCCCCCCATCGCAATGAGGCCGTCGGTGGCGGATCGACAGGACGCCAATCGCCGCAGGGTCTCTTCTTCGTCATCGGCGACCAACCTGCCGTAGTCGGCAATGTGGGCTACCAGAATTGCGGCGAGCTTGCGCCTCATGAAGATGGTATCCCGAATAAAATTGGTCGCAGCAGAATGCTCCCAGGTTAGACCAACCGGGGATGATGACGGCGGTGCCGGCGCAAACTTCGCGGAACCCGTCAATCCGGTTGGCGTCAAGCGAAGCCTATCCGCCGTCCATCCGGGCCGCAATACCGAACCCTCCCGTAAGTTACCGAAATGCTGCGGTTTTTGCCCGGTCGCTTCGCGTTCGGCGAAGCGTGCGACAGCGACAGAGCGGCGATTTGCCCTGCCTGGCTGGCCGTTGGTCGACCGCTCCATTTGCGTTACCACTCTATCGGATGGGAGTACGCCGATGCCGCTATGGACTTGCGAACAATGTGGCGCCCAGTTTCCCGAAAGCGTTGAGCCGCCGGCCGTGTGCCCCGTCTGTGAGGACGAGCGGCAGTATGTGAACTGGAACGGCCAGACGTGGATCGCCCGCGAGAAATTGGCGAAACGTTACAAGCTCGTCTGGCGTGACGATCTCGGCATTCCCGGCATCAGCATGCAGCCGGGTTTCGCGATCGGGCAGCGCGCGCTGCTGGTGCCCGAGGCCGATGGCTGCGTGATGTGGGATTGCGTGCCGCTGGCTACAACGGAAGCTATCGAATACGTCCGCTCGCTGGGTGGCTTGAAGGCGATTGCCGTTTCGCATCCACATTACTATGGCGCGGTCGCCGACTGGAGCGAAGCGTTCGGCGGCGTGCCGGTCTATCTGCATGGCGACGATCGTGCCTTCGTCACGCGGCAACATTCCGCCATCGTGCCATGGACTGGTGACACCCACCAGATTTCAGACGACATCATGCTGGTGCGAACCGGCGGACATTTCGCAGGCGGCACGATCCTGCACTGGCGCGCGGGCGCGCAAGGGCAGGGCGCGCTGCTCACCGGCGACGTTGCGATGGTGGCGATGGACCGCCGCTCCCTCAGCTTCATGTACAGCTATCCGAATTACATTCCGCTCAACGCCACAGCGGTGTGCCGGATCGCGCGCGCGGTCGAGCCGCTGGCGTTCGATCGCATCTACGGCGCATGGTGGGGCCGCAACATCGCCGACAACGCCAAGGCGGCGTTCGAAATGTCCGTCCGGCGGTATATCGCAGCGATCTCCGGTTAGAAGCGGCCGGTCAATCCCATCCTTATGGCTTCTCCGCCCGTCCTGTTGTTGGCAGTATCGATACCAAACAAGAAACGGGGGAAGCACGATGTCATCGCCTTTGCTTTTGCTGGGAGCGCCGGGTTCGCCCTATACGCGCAAGATGCTGGCGGCGCTGCGCTACCGCCGCATTCCCTATCGCCTTCTGGTCGGCTCGCACCGTACGCCGACCGATCTGCCCAAGCCAAAGCCGCAGCTGCTTCCGACGTTCTATTTCACCAAAGACGACGGCTCGGTCGAAGCGGTCGTCGATTCGACGCCGCTGCTGCGCCGTTTCGAGCGCGACTATCCTGATCGCAAGCTCGTGCCGTCAGACCCGGCGATTGCCTTCCTCGATTATCTGCTCGAGGACTTTGCCGATGAATGGCTCACCAAGGCGATGTTTCACTATCGCTGGCATTTTCCTCAGGATGCGGACCAAGCCGGGGAAATATTGCCGCGCTGGTCGGTGAAGCCGATGACCGAATCTGTGCTGGCGCCGATGAAGGCCTTCATCAAGGACCGGCAGATCTCGCGTCTCTACGTGGTCGGCTCGAACGACATCACCGCGCCTGTCATCGAGGCGAGCTTTCGCCGCTATCTCGGCGCCATGAAACGCCATTTGGAATATCATCCGTTCCTGATGGGCGCGCGGCCGGGCACGTCGGATTTCGCGGCCTATGGCCAGTTGACCCAACTGGCGCGGTTCGATCCGACGCCGACGGCAATCACGCTCAGCGAGGCGCCGCGTCTGTTCGCCTGGACCGAAGTGCTGGAAGATCTTTCCGGCGTCGAACCGGCCGAGTCCGACTGGATATCGCGCGACAATATTCCGGCGACGCTGAAGGACCTGTTCGTCGAAATGGGCCGGGTCTACGTCCCGGTGATGCTGGCAAATGCCAAGGCAGTCATGCAGGGCGCGAAAACGGTCGAGACCGAAGTGGACGGCCTGCCATGGGTGCAGGAGCCGTTCCCGTATCAGGCCAAATGCATCAAGTGGATCGGCGAGGAATACGCCAGGCTCGACGATGCCGCACGGCAGGCGGTGTCGTCGATCATCGCCGGCACCGGATGCGAACAGCTGCTGTCTCCCGCCGCGTGATTTTGGCGCGGCCGTTTAGCGGCTGCCGGCTCCGACCGTGGCCATGCCGCGCGGCATCGGCGCTGCCGGTTGCAGCGGGACAGATCCGCTCTTGGGCTCGCTGAGCCAGCCGGTGAGGCGCGACATCAGGCCGGTCTGCTCCACCGTCCGCGCCTCCTGCACGAACGGGTCGGTGTAGCACCGGGCGCCCGCGGCCTTGGCGATCCGCGCCACCGCATCGGTCATCGCCGGCGCGCCCGCGGTATAGACCACGTCATCCGGCGTGAGCTTTGGCAGATGATCGGTCGGCCGGCCGCTTTGAATGGCATGCGAGATTTGCTGCGGCTCCGACACCATCGGAAGCAGTGTGACGTTGGGAAACAGCGCCAGCCGGCACAGCGCCGCGTGCATGTAGAGCGAGCGGATGCTGCGGGCCTGTACGATGAAGACCATTTCGCGCTGCGGCTGCTCCATGATCGCGGCGACTGCGACCGACCACATCGGGGCAAAGCCGGTGCCGCTGGCGACGAGAACGATGCGTCCCGGATGGTCCTTCCTGAAAAACGCGCGGCCATACGGTCCTGTCAGTTTGACGCGATGCCCGGGCTGGATTTCACGGCCGAGCGCCGAGGATACCTGTCCGTCTGTGACCTTTCGGATGTGAAAGTGCAGGATGCGGTCGTGAGGAGGGCCTTCCAGCGGATAGGTCGGGCTGTAGGACCTTGCCGGGAATCCCTGAAATTGCAGCTTGCAATACTGGCCGGGAAGGTAATCGAGCGGCTTCGGCAGCTCGATGTCGACGCCGACCACGTCGGGGGCGAGCTGAACAGTCTGCGCCACTTCCGCCGACAGCGCCACCGGTTCCGGCGCGGCCTCGATTGCAATCTCGAGATCGGAGACGATCCGGGCCTGGCAGGCATGAATCATGTCGTCGCCTGGGCTATGGCCGCCGAACACCTGGCCGTCGACCTTCCGCACGCGGCAGGCGCCGCAGATTCCGGAGCGGCAATCGTGCGGAAGATCGACGCCGTTCATCAACGCCCAATCGAGCAGAAGCTCACCGCAATTTGCCAGAAACGGCTCGTTGTTGATGGTGACTTTGCAAATTTTCGGCATTTATTCCACCTCGATACGAATGGGCCGGACGTGCCTTGTATGTCTGATCTGGCTGTGGTCGAACGCGGCGACCCGCATGAAGACGCCGCTTCTGATCGGCACGTCGAACTGACTTGTGGTGTCGAGCCGGCGCTTCACCTCGAGCGCCCAATGGCCCGAAGCCCAGCGGGCCGCGGATCTGATATCTGCGCGGTCGCCTGAAAATTCGCCGTTCAAGATGACGCCGGGGATCACGGTCCCTATCGGGATGCGGGCGTCGATGCTGGTTGAATAGGGCACCGAATCCTGTTCGGTCATGAACCAGCGCGCGCCGTCGCTTTCGCCGTGATTGGGGTCGAGATCGATGTCTCCCATCGCGGCGGCCGTGTCGGCGATTACCTTGGGCAGGCGCAGCGGGGCGATCAGGCGGCTGCGGCGCGAGCCGCCTGACGTGTCGGCCTCGACTGTGAAATTGTCGCGGTAGTTTGCCGTTCCCGGGTCGGGCGCGAAGCCGCCCTTGTAGGGAACGATATTCGCCGCCTGCATCGGGGTCGGGTCGACGGGCGGTCCGAAATGGGCGTCATCCATCCATCCGCTCGCGCTGCTCGTCGCCTTCCATTGCCAGACGTCGGCATAACCGGTTGCCGTGTAGTGCAGGCCGCGGCCGCTCATGGTGGCCGGCGCGCCGGCGACCGGCTGTGGCCCGGGATGAAAGGTTCGGCCGCCCGCCAACGTGACGTCCGAGGTAGTCAGCAGCACTGAGAACTTGTCTTCGTTGTATTGATGCTCGTCGCCGATCTGGAAGCCGGAATGAAGCAGGTGCCATCCATCGCCTTCCTTGACGAGCGGCAGGTGCTTCAGCGAGCGCGTCGAATCTTCCCAGGTAAAGAGGAAATAGGCATAGGTGCCGTCATGCACCGCGCGGATCTCGATTCTGGCTTCGCCCTTGCCGTCGAAATTTCCGCCTTCTCCGGTCAACAGCGAGAACGGCTTGACGCCGCGCCAGGCGCGATCGGACGTGTCGCCGTCGAGGGTCGGTGCGTCGGCGGGATTGATGCGGCGGATGTGCACGCCATCCACCGCCAGCCGATCGGTCGCGACGAGCAGCGAAGCGCCGGTGATCGCAGCGGCGACCGCGACGACGAACGCATTGGCCTGCAGCGTCGGGTTTCGCGATCTCGGCGTTCGCGGCGCCGGATCACTCGTTCGATCGCGTCGCGCGTCGGCTCGTGGCGCCAGCGGATGGGATGAAACCTCGGGCGGCGCATCCGCCTTTTCGGATTCCGGCAGGCGCGCCGATTGCTCGGCCAGCATCCCCAGCAACTCGACGGCATCGAGCCGCGGTGGCGGCGCAGGCAGCGGGGCAGGACGAAAGATGCGCAGCAATTGTGAAACGCCGCCGCTCTTGAACTGGGTCAGCACATGAAGGACGACAAAGGCGAGGATCACCCAGGTCCCCACCCAATGCAGCATCGCCACGTCGTAACCGGAGTAGAAGCCGAAATAGAGCAGGCCGCCGCTGACCAGAAGTCCGGTCATCGTGATGAAGAAAATCCAGTACATCAGGGCGATCACGGCGCTCAACCTGGCCTGTCCGCGCCCGAATAAGCCGCGCAGCCGAACCCTGTCGAGCTGGACGCGGCGCCCGAGGCCGGAGCGGACCATGTAGACGATGTAGCCGATCGCCACGGCGACCAGGACGACGGCTGCCTGCATATGGGCGATCCATACGCTGTCGCGCGGCAGTACGGCATCGAACCAGTTGAGCCAGGTCCGGTCGGGCGCTTCCGTCGCAATGCGCAGACCGGTAACGAGCGCAACGGTGAATGCTGCCACGAACGTCCAGTGTAGAATAATGGTCCCATAATCCGTCTTACGCTGCCTCACGCATACGCCCCGCTACTTCACTTCCGGGCAGCAACCGGTGGCGCCGAACTCCACCGACCGCCGATGTCGCTGCCATTACCCATGATGGCGCTCAAGCCGTTGTTGAGACCATCTTCCAAGATCGTTCGTTAGCGGGCATCGGCCGGTGAAGAGCTCTTTTGTGCCCGCCGCGTGAGCCGAACCGGCGAACGCGCTTCTTGATTTGATCTATCGGCCTCCAGCGTCCCCGCGGCATCGGGAGCGCCGGAGGCCGCGCCGCGCGCCGCTATCCCCACGTGGAATGTAAATGATGTGCCAATTCCGGCATGCCCGATTGGCCAAGGTCTTCGCCCCCGATCGTGACGTCGGCGGCTGCAAGCGTCACCGGCTCGACGCTGATGGGGGCCACGACGTTGCTGCCGACATCGGCCGCGTTGCCGTGCATCTGGTCCGCAGCCGCCGTGACCAGGGCCGCGTTGCCGGTCTGCAATCCCTTGATCATCGCTTCGATCTCGGCGCCGAGCATGCTGCCCTGGTGCGCGTCGAAATCAGTGACGCTCTTCTCGAATGCCCTGAGATCGCCGATCAGCGTGGCGATGGCTTCGGCGTCCTGGCTGCCCGCGAGCTCGATCGCCTGCTTTCCAAGCGCATTGGACTGCGCGATGAAATTGGCGACGACCATCGGCTGCACGTCGCTGTCGAGAAAATTCGGAGCGGGCGGGGTGGCATCCGCAAGCGGCGAGAAGCCGCTGACGCCGCCCTGCGTCGCCATGTCAGCCAGGTTGGCGTCGCCCTGAACGATGTCGATGATGTCGAGGATGTTGTCGGCGCTGGCCTGTGCCGCAATGGGGCTTATCGTGGGGTCGTTGATATAAACGAGTTCGAGCTGGAGTTGCTGTACGATCGCGTCGGCATGGACGCCGGTCAGCCCCTCGAACAATTCCGGGCTGGCGGTCATCAGCGCCTGCATGTCGGCTATCACGGCATTGATGTCATCGGTGATCTCTGCCCGGTTGCCGTCATTGACTCCGCCAAGGATCTGACTGGCCACGTTGTCGAACATCTCGCCGATCTCCGCGAGATTGTGGGGCGCGGCGGCCGCCGGAGGCTCGGCCGGCGTGGTCGGCGCCAGATTCGCCAGCACGGGGTCGGTGCTGACGGCATTGATCATGCTGATCTGGCTGGCGCGAAGCGTTTGTTCTGCGACGGCGGCGTTACCGGACGAGCCTGCGACGCTCACCGCGGCGTTGGCCGCCGAAATGGCGCTGGTGATGTCGGACAGGACCGCCTGAACATGGCCGAGCGTGGCGCCGGAAAACTGCCCTGTACTGAGCTCGGCCAGCAGATTGTTCTGCACCGCGGCGAGATTGTTGGTGTGGAGGGCAATGCTGCTGCCTCCCTGACCGATGTCGTCGATGGCGCTTTGCCGTGGGGCATCCATCGGCTGCCGAGCCATGCCGTTGAAGGTGGCGCTGAGGTCCGAGATGCTCGAGCCGACCGGTCGCGCCATGGTTTGGTTGGCTGGCGGCGTTTCCTCGGGCAGCGTCGGCGATGGAGGAGCGACTGGCGGACTGGCGACGTCATCGATCGGGAGATCGAGATCAACGTCGGGTTGATGTCCTTCGTAGCGAGCCATTGTTCGTCCCCTGTCGTCCAGTCGAATTAATGAGGTGTGCGCGGGCACCCGCCAGGGAGCAGGATGTGCGCACGTTGAAGGATCGTTGAGCTTCGTGGCGTCATTCGGCCGACACGGCGACCAATGAGCGCCGAAGCAAGGTTATAGACAGACGAATCCATGACGCGCGCCGCGCCGAAAAACGGCGAAGCAGGCGCGTGCGAGACGAGAATAAAGCAGCGCTTTTCCGCGCCTGTTGCGGCGGTTCGAGGCGTCGGCCCTTCCGCGCCGGAATCCTGTTGGCCGGTATGCACGCCAAACGGGCGGCAAGAAGCCTTTGCCATCGTTCTACCCAAGCACGAACTCGAACTATCGGTGTTCGTCGCATTCTCGCCGAAAAATGGACCGCATCGCGCGTCAAGGAGACTTGCAGGGAGGCCCGGCGGTTGCGCGGGTCGAAGGGCAGTTCAATGAGTATCGCTCAGGGTCAGGCACAGGACCGCGTGCGGGCAGCGCCTGCGCCTCGCGCCGTTTCCGGTCTGTTGTCGAAGCTGGCCGGAGACGATCCCGTCAACAGCGCGCTGCGCGCCAGTGCGCGCCGCATGGTCGGCGTCGCCGTATTCAGCGGCGTCATCAACATCCTGATGCTGTCGGGCTCACTCTATATGCTGCAGGTCTACGACCGGGTGATTCCGAGCCGTAACCTCGCGACGCTGTTCGGCCTGTCATTGATGGTGCTGTTCGCCTATCTGGTGCAGGGATATTTCGACGCGATGCGGTCGCGGATGCTGAGCCGGATCGCAACGCTGTTCGATGCGGGCCTGCAGGGCTCGATCCACTCGGCGCTCGCCACGCTGCCGCTGCGCGGGGTGAAGCCGGTGCTGATGCAGCAGCCGTTGCGCGATCTCGACCAGGTGCGCACCTTCATGTCGGGCATGGGACCGACCGCGTTCCTGGACATGCCGTGGATTCCGCTGTTTCTGATCGGGCTGTTTCTGTTTCACCCGCTGATCGGCTTCACGGCAATGCTTGGCACCGCAGCCATCATTGCCATGACATTGGTGACCGAACGGATCTCGCGCGGCGCGACCAAGGCGGCGATGGACATGAACGCGCAGCGGCAGGTGCTGGCGGATGCGACCCAGCGCAACGCGGAAATCATCCGCGCGCTCGGCATGACGGACCGGCTGACGGCGCGCTGGTCACAAGCCAATGAGCGCTATTTGCAGGAAAACATCCGCTCCACCGATGTCTATGCCAATCTCGGCTCGGCCGCGAAAGTGCTGCGCTACATTCTGCAATCGGGAATGCTGGGCATCGGCGCCTATCTCGTGATCGCCGACAAGGCATCGGGCGGCGTCATGATCGCGTCCTCGATCCTGATGGGGCGCGCGCTCGCGCCGGTCGAACTCGCGCTCGGCACCTGGAAGCAACTGGCCGCCGCCCGCCAGGGACTTACGCGCCTGCGCGACATCTGCAAGGCGACGGCGCCGCCGCCGGCGCCACCGGTCATGCTGCCGCGTCCCTGCCGCGAATTGTCGGTGCAGAATCTCGCGGTGGCAGCACCTGGCTTCGACATGCCGATCGTGTCCGGCGTCACGTTTTCGCTCAAGGCCGGTGCGGGGCTGGCGCTGCTCGGGGCGAGCGCGTCGGGCAAGACCTCGCTTTCCAAGGCGCTGGTCGGCATCTGGCCGGCGCATCGCGGCGCGGTGCGGCTCGACGGCGCCTCGCTCGATCAATGGCGCAACGAGGATCTCGGCCGGCACATCGGCTATCTGCCGCAGGATGTCGGCCTGTTCGACGGCACCGTGGCCGAGAACATCTGCCGGTTCGACGAGAACGCCAGCTCGGATTCCATCCTCAAGGCCGCGCAGATCGCCGGCGTCCATGACATCATCCTGCGCCTGCCGGAAGGTTATGCGACGCGGATCGGCGCCGGCGGCATCTCGCTGTCGGCCGGCCAGAAGCAGCGGGTAGGTCTCGCGCGCGCGGTGTTCGGCGATCCCTTCCTGATCGTGCTCGACGAGCCGAACGCCAATCTCGATGCCGACGGCGAGAACGCCCTGACCCGCGCCATCGCCATCATGCGCCAGAACAAATCCATCGTCGTCGTCATCTCGCATCGCCCGAGTGCGCTCTCCGCGCTGGATATGACGATGGTGTTGTATGAGGGCAAGGCGATCGCATTCGGCCCGCGCGAGGAGGTGTTCGCGCGCGTCCGCAACGCCAATGCCAAGGGAGCGCCGGGATCGCCGCCGGCCCCGCCACAGGCAAAGGCCGAACCGCGCGCAGCACTTGCCGAGAGCGTTCCATCATGAAGGGTTTTGATCACGTGCATAGTGATGAGAGAGCCGCGCAACGCCGCTTCGGTGGAACGGATGAAGACGTGGCGGCGCCGCAGGGCCAGGCGCTGATCCTCGAGCTGCAGCGATTGCGGCAGGCGTTCGAGCAGGACAACGTGCAGGACCAGCGACTTCGCCGTCCGCCGCAGGACGAACGTCCGGGCGCGCGGCGTCCGCGCACCGCCCGGCCGAAGCGGAAGAAGAAAGGCAAGATGGGTCGGGTGCTCGATGCGTGGCTCGGGCCGTTCGGGTCCCGGTCCGACGACGCTGACATCGAGCCTCCGCCGCCACCACGCCGCGGCCGCGCCGGGCCGCAGTTCACGCCGCCTCCGGCGAGCAACGCCCGCGGCCCGGCCGGCAACTCGTGGCGGAATGATCGGCATGCGCGCGGTCCGATCATCGCGCCCGACGACCCGTCGCTGCTGAACATGCCGAGGTCGAGACCGGAGCTTTTGCAGATCGACGACAGGCGCGAGCCGCCGCGCATCGAGGCACCCCAATTGGCACCGCCGAGCCCGGCAGGCCCGGTGCCGCGCGAGCGTTCGGTGACGAACGTCGTCCGCAACGGCCTGACCGCCGGCGTTGCATTCCTTGCCAATCGCGATGCGGCCGTGGAAGCGCCGGGCGCGTCCGGCGAGAGCATCATGCAGCGGGCGGGCCGCGCCTTCGAGCGCGAGTTGCGCACCGGCTTGCGGGCGCTGCTCGTCGTCGGCGGGCTGGCGGGCGGCTGGATGGCGCTGGTGCCGCTGTCGGGCGCCGTGGTGGTGCCGGGCAATCTGGTGGTGCAGTCCAACGTCAAGGCCATCCAGCATCCGACCGGCGGCGTGGTGGCGCAGATTCCGGTCCAGAACGGCAAGCGGGTTACCGCCGGCGATCTGTTGCTGCGGCTGGATTCGACGCAGGCCCAGGCCAGCCTTCAGGTGGTAAGCAAGCAGCTCGATGAAATGCGGGCGAAGATCGCGCGGCTCACTGCCGAGCGCGACGGCCAGCCTCGACCGGCGATACCGCCGGAGTTGTCGTCCCGGCTGGAAGACAGCAATGTCAAGACGCTGCTCGCCTCCGAAGCCTCGCTGTTCAGAGCGCGGACGACGGCACGCGAGAGCCAGAAGGAGCTGCTGCAGAGCAAGGTCTCGCAGCTTGGCGAGGAGGTCGTGGGTCTCGAGGCGCAGGTCGCGTCCAAGGCCAAGCAACTGGAGCTGATCACCGGAGAACTCGGCGGCGTGCAGGAGCTGTTCGACAAGCGGCTGGTGCCGATAGCGCGGCTCACGACCCTGCAGCGGGAGAGTGCCAGAATCGAAGGCGAGCGCGGCCAGTTGATCTCCACGATCGCCGAGACCAGGGCCAAGGTTGACGAAGCGAAGCTTCAGATGGTCAGGCTCGATCAGGATGTCCGCACCGAGGTCGTCAAGGAACTCGGCGAGGCCCAGGGCAAGGAAGCCGAGCTCAGCGAGCGCAGCGTCGCCGCGCGCGACGTGCTCGAGCGCATCGAGATGCGCGCGCCGACATCGGGCGTGATCCACCAGCTTAATGCCCACACCATCGGCGGCGTCATTCGCGCCGGTGATACCATCATGGAAGTGGTCCCGGATTCCGACGATCTGCAGATCGAGGCGCGGCTGCAGCCGAACGACATCGATCAGGTGCGCAAGGGTCAGCAGGCCTTTGTCCGCTTCTCGGCCTTCAACCAGCGGGTGACGCCGCAATTGATCGGTCAGGTGTCGTATGTCTCGCCCGACACCACCCGCGACCAGCAGACCGGTACGTCCTATTTCACGGTCCGGATCATGCTCTCGGAAGAGGAGCGCCGCCGGCTCGCCGGGCTGCAGCTCGTCTCGGGCATGCCGGCGGAAGTCTTCATGCAGACCGGCAGCAGGACCATGCTGAGCTACCTGTTCAAGCCGATCCTGGATCAGTTCGAGCGCGCTTTTGTCGAGCGGTGAGGGGGCAGGGTAGGCTTTTCGGCGCGTCGTCGCAAATCTTGCCACCGCAGATGGTATCGCTATATCAGGGCTTTCCTTTGGCCTTGTTCCCAGCGAGCCCCGAATGACGACCACCACCGCCCCCGAATCCCAGCCGTTCCAGGCCGAGGTTGCCGAACTTCTGAACCTGATGGTGCACTCGGTCTATTCGGAGACCGACATCTTCCTGCGCGAGCTGATTTCGAATGCGTCGGACGCCTGTGACAAGCTACGTTATGAGGCGATATCGGCGCCCGAACTGATCGCCGACGGCGCGCCGCCCGAAATCCGCATCAGGCCGGACAAGAACGCACATACACTTTCCGTCATCGACAGCGGCATCGGCATGGATCGGCAGGAGCTGATCGACAATCTCGGCACCATCGCACGCTCCGGCACAAAATCCTTTCTCTCCCGCCTGACGGAAGCCAAGGACGGCACCAATCTGATCGGCCAGTTCGGCGTCGGCTTCTATGCCGCGTTCATGGTCGCCGAGCGCATCGTTGTGACCAGCCGCCGCGCCGGTTCCGATCAGGTCTTCGTCTGGTCGTCCAGTGGCGGCAGCGGATTTGAAATCGCGCAAGCCAGCGACGAGGATGCAACGCGCGTCACGCGCGGCACCGAGATTGTCCTGCACCTGAAACAGGACGCGTCAAAATATCTCGAGGGTTTCGAGATCGAGCGCATCGTCCGCGCCTGGTCCGACAACATCCAGTTTCCGATTCTGCTGGTGCCGGAGGAGGGCGAGCCGCGCCAGATCAATTCGGCCAGCGCGCTGTGGCAGCGGCCGAAGTCGGAGCTTTCGCCGGAAGATTACAAGCAGGCCTACCAGCAGGTCGCAGGTGCCTTCGACGAGCCCGCGATGACACTGCATTATCGCGCCGAAGGCCGGCAGTCCTATGCGGTGATGCTGTTCGCGCCGTCGACAAAGCCGTTCGACCTGTTCGACCAGGCGCGCAAGGGCAAGATCAAGCTCTATGTCCGCCGCGTCTTCATCGCCGACGACGCCGATATCCTGCCGGCTTATCTGCGCTTCGTCCGCGGCGTGATCGACAGCGAGGACCTGCCGCTCAACATCTCCAGAGAGATGTTGCAGAACAATCCGCAGCTCGCGCAGATCCGCAAAGCCGTCACCGGCCGCGTGATTTCGGAATTGGAAAATCTCGGCGAGAAGGAGCCCGAGGCGTTCGCCAAAATCTGGGACGCGTTCGGCCCCGTGATCAAGGAAGGCATCTGGGAGGACTTTGAGCGCCGCGAGAAGTTGCTGGGCCTGTCGCGCTTCACCACGACGAAGGGCGAGAACCGTTCGCTGAAGCAATATGTCGAGGATCTCAAGCCGAACCAGACCGACATCTATTACCTCACCGGCGACAGCGTCGAACGGTTGAAGGCGAATCCGAAACTGGAGTCCGCCACCGCCCGCGGCATCGAGGTGCTGCTGCTGACCGATCCGGTCGATGCGTTCTGGACCTCCGCGCCGCTCGATTTCGGCGGCAAGCCGCTGAAATCCCTGAGTCAGGGCGACATCGATTTCGCCCTGATCCCGCTGCTGGATGACAAGGCCGAGGACAAGAAGGAGGTTTCAGGCGCGGACGAGGCCACGACGATCGCGCTGATCAAGGATGCGCTCGGCGAGCGCGTCTCCGACGTGCGCGCCTCGCAGCGGCTGACCGCGAGCGCGTCATGCCTGGTCGCCGGCGGCGGCGCGCACGACCGCATGCTCGAGCGGCTCTTGGCGATGCAGAACAAGGCGCCCACGACCAAGCCGATTCTCGAGATCAATCTGCGCCATCCCCTGGTCGCGGCGATTGCCGACGACAAGGATGCCGCGAAAGACCTGTCGTTCCTGCTGCTGGAGCAGGCGCAAATCCTCGATGGCGAACTGCCGGAAGACCCGGCCGCCTTTGCCAACCGGCTCAATCAACTGGTGCTGCGGGGAATCGCCAAGGGGTAGGACGATCTGCCGCGCCAACCGATTCCAGGATCGGCCGTATCTGCTAGAAAGTTGGACCTCCAACCCGGATCGCCATGACAACGTCTGACGGCACCGATGTTTTCTACGGCGCGATCCCGGTCTTTCGCGGCTTCGGCAGCCTGATGGACCCGGCGATGTATGCGCCGTTGCCGGACGACTGGACCGTCGGCGTCGCCGACATCGTGGAATCGACCAAGGCGATCGCCAACCAGCGCTACAAGGCGGTCAACATGGCCGGCGCCGCGGTCATTGCCGCCGTCACCAATGCACTCGACGGGCGCGAGTTTCCGTTCGTGTTCGGCGGCGACGGCGCGAGCTTTGCGGTGGCGCCCAGCGACCTCGCGCGCGCCCGCGAGGCGCTGGCGGCGACCGCGGCATGGGTCAAACAGGATCTCGATCTGGTGATGCGGGTGGCGCTGGTGCCGGTAAAGGACATCCGCGCGCAGGGTTTCGATATCAAGGTCGCCCGCTTCGGCCCGTCGGCCAATCTGTCCTATGCGATGTTTTCCGGCGGGGGTTTGGGGTGGGCCGATGCCGCGATGAAGCGGGGCGAATTTGCCGTGCCGGCGGCAGAGCCGGGCACGCAGCCTGATCTCAGCGGATTGTCGTGCCGGTTCGAGGAAATTCCATCGACGCGTGGGCTCATTCTTTCCGTGCTGGTGGTGCCCACCAAGAGCGCCGATCCGCTTTGCTTCCGCAAGGTGATCGAGGATATCATCCGCTTGGTCGAACGGTCGCCGGATGCCGGGCGGCCGGTGCCGGCGGGCGGTCCGCCGTTGCGCTGGCCGCCGGCCGGCGTGGAATATGAAGCGCGCGCCGCGCGTGGCGGTCCGCTGTTGAAGCGGCGCACGGTGGTGCTGGCGGTGACCCTATGGGCGTATGTCGTGATGCGGTTCGGCATCAAGGTCGGCAATTTCGTGCCGAAGAATTACGTGCAGCAGGTGGTGGAGAATTCCGACTTCCGCAAATATGACGACGGCCTGCGGATGATCCTCGACTGCACGGTGGAGCTGGAACGCGAACTCGCCGCACTTCTGGCCAACGCGGCATCCGAGCGGATCGTGCGCTACGGCCTGCACCGGCAGGACGCCGCGATGATGACCTGCTTCACGCCCTCGGTGATGCGCAGCGATCACGTCCACTTCATCGACGGCGCCCGCGGCGGCTACGCCACGGCAGCGTCCGCGCTGAAGGCGATGGCGGCGTGATGCGAAGAAATCCGTAGGGTGGGCAAAGGCGCGACGTGCCGTGCCCACCATCTGTCCAAGCCGTTGCTATGAATGGTGGGCACGCTTCGCTTTGCCCACCCTACGAAATCGCTATCGTCCCACCCGGGTCCAGTTCTCGCCGCCGCAGATCGCGCCGACGCAGCCTTCGACGCGCAGCGTATCCGGACCCGCAACCGAAACGCTGCTCGCATAGGTGCCGCCGTCGTCGGCGTTGTAGATCTGGCCCGACCATTTGTTGGCCGCGGCAGGCTGCATGCCGCTGAACAGCGGCAGGCCGATCATCGGCCGCGTTTTCAGCGCCGGATTGGGATTCTTGTCATCGACCTGCGGCTTGCCGGTGGCCGGATCGACCGGCTCTTTCAGCCCGACGATCGTACCGCAGAGGCCGCCACCGCATTTGCTGACCTTCACCCGCGCGTCGCCGGCCTGGGTCTGCCAGACGCCCGTGGGATCACCGGCGCCTTGCGCGAAGGCCGATGGTGCGGTCAGCAACGCCGCCGAGATCGCGATGATGAAAGGTGCCTTGCAAGCCATGAATGATTCCTTCGAAAAAGCAGGCCTGCATAGCAACAAATCAGATTTGTGCAACGTCGGATTGAGCGCAACTTTCCGTGGAGCGCTCACTTTCCCCAGCGCGTGAGACGAACCGAGAGCGCGGTCGTGAGGCCGAACAGCACCATTGCGCCGCCGACCAGCGCAAACAGCGTCCAGGCGGGCGCGCCCGAGGAGGCCAGCCACCAGCCGCCGACCGCGACCAGCACCAGACGCAGCGTCCCGGCCAGTACCGGCCCGCCGACTTTTGCCGCGCCTTGCGAGGAGAAATAGAGGCACACGCCGAGGCCGAAAAAGCCGAATCCCGGGCCGGCCCAGCCGAAATAGGAACTGGCGGCCGCGGTCACGCCGGGATCGCTGGTGAACAGCGACACCCACAGCATCGGCTTGATCGCGACGATCAGTCCGACAAACCCCACGGTGAGGCCGGCTGCGGCGGCCGCCGTCCATGCCACCCGTCGGGCGCGCGCAACAAGCCCTGCGCCAACAGCCATGCCGATCATCGGGACCGAGGCGACGCCGAACGCAAAGGTGATCGGGATCAGCAAGAACTCCAGCCGCGACCCCATGCCATAGCCGGCCAGCGTCTCGGTGCCGAAGCCGGCGAGAATCTTGGTGAAGATCAGGATGGTCAGCACGCTCTGCAGCGGCGACAGGCATGCGATCGCGCCGACCTTGAGAATGTCGATGAACATGTCGCGCTGGAAGGCGAAGGCCCTGACACGCAACGTCAGCCGGCTGCGGCCGCTGAGGAGATACCACGCCAGAAAGGCCGCGCCGAGCGTGAAGGCTGCGAGCTGGCCGGCGGCGACGCCGCGCATGCCGAATTGCGGCAGGCCGAACAGCCCGAGGCCCAGGGCGCCGCCGACCGCGACCTGCACGACGGCGATGCCGATCAGCGTGATCGACGGAACGCGCATGTCGCCGGTGCCGCGCACCACGGAGGCCAGCGTGTTGACCAGCCAGATCGCGATCGCGCCGGAGAACAGCACGTGCGAATAGTGCATGGCCTGTTCGAGCACGCCGCCGCGCCCGCCGAGCATCGTGTAAAATGCACGGCCGAAGACCAGCATCGTCACCGTGAAAAACAGTCCGGCGCAGGCGCCGATCATCGCCGCGTGCAGCGCCAGCGTCGCCGCGCGGTCGCGATCGCCGGCGCCGAGCGCGCGGCTGATGGCGGAGGTAACGCCGCCGCCCATCGCGCCCGCCGACATCATCTGCGTCAGCATCGCGAAGGGAAACACCAGCGCGATGCCGGCCAGCGGCTCGGTGCCGAGCCGGCCGATATAGGAAGTCTCGGCGACCGCGACCAGCGTCGTGCCGGCCATCGCGATCGCATTGGGAAGCGCGAGCTTCAACAGCGTCGGCAGGATCGGCGAGGTGAGGAGCGCATTGGCCGGCGCGGCCGGAACGGCGGCGGGGCGCATGTCGAGCGGGGCGTCAATGGTCATGCGTCACGTCATCCAAATTCAATAGATTACGGATGACATACTATCCTGCCGATGTGTCGCAAGCCAACCCGCGCCGCTGCAGGGGTCACCACGGCAGGCCGCATAGGTCGATTATTCCATCGCGCGGCTTGCGCGTGAAATCGAACACGTATGGCGCCATCGCTTCGAAGCGAATTCTTCCCTCCGGCTGCTCGGCATAGACCTCGCCCTTGAACGTATGCCAGCCGCGCGCTTCATAGAACGCTTCATTGTGCGGCTCGCAGAACAGGAGCGCGAATCGCACCGCCTCGTGGTCGCGCAGGGTCCTGATCGCGGCGTTCAGCGCCAGCGAGGCATAGCCGCGCCCGCGGCAGTCCGGCCGGGTCGAAACGCCGCCGATGCCGCCGATCTGAACCTTGCGTCCGTCCCAGGTGGCGGTGCGGAAATAGACGCCGACATGGCAGGCGAGCCCGGGCTGGGCTGCGTCCTCCGGCGCGTCGATCAGCACGCGCAGGTCGGCATGGGCCCATTTGACGTGGCCCCAGGACAATTTTTCTACGATGTCGCGCGGCCAGACCGCCTGCATCAGGGGTTCGGCCCGCTTCCAAGAGGAATCCCCGTTCAGGACGTCGATCTCGATGCTCATTTTCATCACCATTGTCGCGCCAATGCTTGCGGCTGCCATACCCGTCATACGCTGGACGCGGAGCGGTGTTACCGGGAAGGCCGTCCCGTTCTTGCCAAATTGCGGTGTTTATGCGCAATGGAACCTTCTATAAGGGTTCCCGTTAGACCACGTTCTCCCATCAGTTCGGACATCACCCCATGACCTTCACGCTGCCCAATCTTCCCTATTCCCACGACGCCCTTGCGCCCCACATGTCCAAGGAAACGCTGGAATACCACCACGACAAGCATCACCAGGCTTACGTGACCAACGGAAACAACGCGATCAAGGGGACTGAATTCGAAGGCAAGTCCCTGGAGGAGATCGTCAAGGGTTCGTTCGGCAAGAATCCGGCCGTGTTCAACAATGCCGGTCAGCACTATAACCACCTGCATTTCTGGAACTGGATGAAGCCGAATGGCGGCGGCAGCAAGCTGCCCGGCCGTCTGGAAAAGAAGATCACCGAGGACCTCGGCGGTCTCGACAAGTTCAAGGCCGATTTCGCCGCCGCCGGCGTCGGCCAGTTCGGCTCCGGCTGGTGCTGGCTGTCGGTCAAGAACGGCAAGCTCGAAATCTCCAAGACCGCGAACGGCGAAAGCCCGCTGGTCCATGGCGCCACGCCGATTCTCGGCTGCGACGTCTGGGAGCACTCCTACTACATCGATTATCGCAACCGCCGTCCCGACTATCTGAAGGCGTTCTGCGATCATCTGATCAACTGGGACTACGTCGACGAGCTGTACGGCAAGGCCGGAGCGTAAGGCACAGTCATTCCGGGGCGCGAAGCGAACCCGGAATCTCGAGATTCCGGGTTCGTCGCTTCGCGCCGCCCCGGAATGACAATCGATTGAATTTCTAAGAGGGCGGTAGCTGCGGCTGCCGCCTTTTTCGTTGCGGTGTGCCTTCCAATCCTTGCGGTGACCGCCCTGGTGCGGCACAACCGGCATGCCGGACTTCGTGACGTGGAAAAATTGCTGCGATGAGCTATCTGCTGGTCTTTGTCGGTGGCGGCCTCGGCGCGACGCTGCGCCATCTCATCAACGTCACCTGCGCCCGCTGCATGGGCACCGGCTTTCCCTGGGGCACCTTCATCATCAACATCACGGGCTCGACCGTGATGGGGCTGATCGCGGGCTATCTCGCCTTCAAGGGCGAGGCCTCGCAGCCCTGGCGGCTGTTCCTGATGACCGGCATCCTCGGCGGCTACACCACGTTCTCGGCCTATTCGCTCGATGCGGCATTGCTCTATGAGCGCGGCGAACTCACGCTGGCGGCGCTTTACGTGATCGGCTCTGTCGTGCTCTCGATTGCCGGGTTGTTCGCCGGCCTTGCGCTGGTGCGCCAGTTCACCTGAACCAATAACCCGTACGAACACGGGCCGCGTGACATGCCCGCATGGCCATGCCTGAGAAGCGCATGGGTATCGTGCGAGCTTCCGTTTGCGTCGTCACATCAGCGGGACTAAGCAGGGTGAACGAGCATCCCCCGCCCACACGATCGCCTTGTCAGAACCTCCGATAACAGATCCGGCGCCAGCCGACGACGCCGAGCCGAAGCCGCGGCGTGCGCGCAAGCCGATCGGCTGGTCGATGATCGTGATCGGCGCGCTCGTCGCGGTCTGCGCGGCGATCGTCTGGCGGCGCGATGGCATCGATGGCGTACTCAAGATCCTCACCCATGACCTCTGGCTGTTCGGCGAAATCATTCCGCGCGTGCTGGCCGGCTGCCTGCTCGGCGCCTTCATCGCGGAAATTCTGCCGCACGAAAAAGTCTCGCGCTCGCTCGGTCCGGAATCAGGCCTGAAGGGCTTGCTGATCGGAACCGCGTTCGGCGCGATCCTGCCGGGCGGCCCCTTCACCGCCTATCCGGTGGCGGCGGCGCTGCTCACCGTCGGTGCGGATTTCGGCGCCACCATCGCCATGGTGGTGAGCTGGACGCTGATCGGCTACGGCCGCGCGGTCGCCTGGGAGCTGCCTATCCTCGGCACCGAATTCACGCTCTGGCGCGCGGTCATCTCGCTGCCGATTCCGGTATTGGCAGGCTGGCTCGGCCGTTTCGTCTATGTGCGGATCTACCCGAAGGGAGAGCCGTCCGAATGACGCTCTCCGCGCTGATCATCGACGTCACGCTGTGGGGCTCGGTCGCCATTCTCGGCTTCATGGCCTGGCGGCGCGGCCGTGTCGTGCTGGTGTCGTCGGTGCGCGAAGGCTCGATGGATTTCATCAACATCGTGCCGCGCATTGCGCTCGGCGTCATCGGTTCGGGCTACATCGCCGCCGTCATCCCGCCGGAAGTCATCACTGGCTGGCTCGGCCCCGACAGCGGCTGGTTCGGCGTGCTGACCGCTGTCATCGCGGGCGCTGCAACGCCCGGCGGCCCGGTGGTCGGCTTCTCAATCGGCGCGGTGGCGCTGAAAGTCGGCGGCGGCACGCCGCAGGTGATCGCCTATGTCGTCGCCTGGGCGCTGTTCGCCTTCCAGCGCATGATCCTATGGGAAATCCCGTTCATGCCAGCCAGGTTCGTCTGGTTTCGCGCAGCGGTGTCGGTGCCGTTTCCGTTTCTCGCGGCGGCGATCGCGATGGTGATCGGGAAACCGTGAGCGGAAAGGCTGCTCGCGAGGCGGTCGGCAAAAAGGCGGTCAGTCCAAAGTTGGCGCGTCCGCGGGGCAGAGGTCCTGCCGCATGACTTGATCTGGCGCAGCGCTACCTCCCGTACCCGCGGCCATGGCCCCAATCGAACGACCAGGACGCTTGATCTATGTCAAGCGAAGCTCAACCGGCAAAAGCACGATTGAAGCCGCGGGGACTAGCAACGCAGAGGAGCATGAAAATGACTTTGAGAACGGTTGCAGTTGCAGCGTCGACGTTCGCATGTGCGGCATTGTTTTCGCCTGGCTGGTCCGAGCAGGGCGGCGTATCGCTGTCGATCGGCAAGGCCGAGGCGCAGCAACGGGTCTATATCACACGTGGTTACGCCGCGAGGGCGGCCTATGTCGAGCCGGGCTCCTGGTACGCCGTGAGGGCCTACTATTTCGGTGGCCCCTGGAGTGGTGCTGGGTACAGCTATAGCGGCTGGCCTGACTACGCGGCGCGCAATGGCATTGGCTGCACGCCCGGTACTGCGATCAAGGGCGGCGACAGCATAATGTACGTCTGTCAGTAGGATCATTTTTATTGAAAACGTGGGGCCGGGTCGCGGTTATTGGCGACCCGGCCCAACACCTACGCTGCTCAGCCGTCGCCAACGCACTGGTGACCGCGGCGATGTCTGCTGCAAGCGTAACCCGCACGGCCAATCCGTCTCGCCGCCTCATCTCGACCTATCGGTACCTGACCCGTCTCGGTGACAACCATGTTATCGCAACGCAGGACGAGGACCGTGAGAAGCCTATCGACGATTGCCGCACTATTGCTGTTGTTGGTGGTGGGATGTTCTCGTTTTGACGAGGCAAAGGAACGTGACGGTTGCCAAAAAGCACACCCGAACGATCAGGTCGCAGCGGATAAATGTCTGGAAACCTCTGTCCTTGAGTGGGAAAAAGCCCACGCGTGGCTTCCTCGAATAACACATCGGCGGCCCCAGATGCCCTAGGGGCGGGGGTAGGAGATCGCGGCCCCGGAACTCTTTCCGTACCTCAATCGTTAACAATTCATGAAAGCCGTGGGCGCCGCATTCGTTGCCGTGTTCGTGTTGTGGGTGGTTGACGTCAACTTCAACGGCAGTCGATATACCAATGTTATCGTGCAGATGATCCGGCCGGCTGCCGCATCGATCGGCATTCGGTTTTAGGGCGGCCGCGAAGTTAGCGGCTCAAGCCGCGGTGAATGTCTTCAGTTGGGCTGCGGTGCGCGCCCGCCGGCGAGCATCGTCTTCGCAGCAATCCAGATCCCGAGCAGGGCGAGCCACGCCGCACATATCATGGCCAGCGGATGAGACGGGGCGCCTGTCGCTGGCCACAATGCCCAAAGCCAATACGCTTGTGCAATTCCGGGCAGCAGGAACGTCGCGACCATGCCAGGGAGGCTCGCCGCGGGCGCCATCACGAGCGTGCCCAGATGGATCGTTGGGGTGAGTAGGATCAGCAGGAATTCGGAAATACCGCGGAGCGATTGCCAGTTCAGCCCCTGCAGGGAATGCGTGAGCGCATAGGCGCCGACGAAGATAATGAGCCCGGCGAGGAAGTCTTCCGGCTTGTAGTGGTAAATCGCAAGGCCGCCCATGCCGAGCGCCAGCGCATCGATCAGCCATTCGCGCAGGCTGCAGCCGCGCTCGGGATCAGCAGAAGGTTTCGCTGGGGTGGCGTTCTCGGTCATCACGGGGAATTGGTCGCTTCCGTCGGCTGCCGCGTTCAAGTAGCCGGGACGGGGTCTGCCTACGGCCGTTCCGGCGCATAGACTCCCGTAATGTTATAATATAACGTTCTCTGATGCCTCACGCTCATTCCCACGACCATGCCCATCACCACCACGGCCACGCCCATTCTCACGGCCCAGCAACGCCGCATCCGGCGCAGGCCGCGCCGTGGTCGATCCTGCGGATGACCGTCACTGCCCGGCTCGCCGCGGCGTTTGCCGTCTCGGCCGCCCTGTGGGCCGTCGTGCTGCTGGCGATGAGGTGAGCATGGCCGTGGCGATCAAATTCCGGAATGTCACGCTCGGCTATGACCGCCACCCGGCGGTACACCATCTCAATGGCGAGGTCGCGCCGGGCGCACTGCTGGCCGTGATCGGGCCGAACGGCGCCGGCAAGTCGACGCTGTTGCGCGGGCTCGCCGGAATTCTGAAGCCGCTGTCGGGATCAATCGATCTCGGCGGCCTCGATAGCAGGGACATCGCCTATCTGCCGCAGAGCGTCGACATCGATCGCAGCTTTCCGATCTCGGTGTTCGATTTCGTAGGCAGCGGGCTGTGGCGTTCGACCGGGCCGTTCGGCGGCATCGGCAAGGCCGCGCGCGGAAAGATACTGGCCGCGCTCGCCGCCGTCGGGCTCAACGGGTTCGAAAACCGCGCGATCGGCACGCTGTCGGGCGGCCAGATGCAGCGCATGCTGTTTGCGCGGGTGCTGCTGCAGGATGCGCGACTGATCGTTCTGGATGAGCCGTTCAACGCCATCGACGCCAAAACCTCGGCGGACCTGATCGCGTTGGTGGGGCGCTGGCATGGCGAGGGGCGCACCGTGCTGGCGGCGCTGCATGATCTCGAGATGGTGCGAAGCCACTTCCCCGAAACCCTGCTGCTGGCGCGCGGGCCGGTCGCGTGGGGGCCGACCGCTGACGCGCTGACGCCGGAAAACCTGCTTGTCGCGATGAAGATGTGCGAAGCCTTCGACGACAGCGCCGCGGCGTGCGCCGCCGACATGCCGTCGCGAGCGGCCTGATGCTGTACGACGCGCTGTTCGCGCCCTTCCTCGAATTCGAGTTCATGCGCCGCGCGCTCGCCGCCGTGACGGCGCTCGCGCTTGGCGCCGCGCCGATCGGCGTGTTCCTGATGCTGCGGCGGATGAGCCTGGTCGGCGATGCGATGGCGCATGCGATCCTGCCGGGGGCGGCGATCGGCTTCCTCGTCTCCGGGCTCAATCTGTTTGCGATGACGACCGGCGGATTGATCGCGGGCTTTACTGTGGCGCTGCTCGCCGGCCTCGTCGCGCGCAATACCGAATTGAAGGAAGACGCCTCGCTCGCGACCTTCTATCTGGTGTCGCTGGCGCTCGGCGTCACCATCGTCTCCATCAAGGGCACCAATATCGACCTGTTGCACGTGCTGTTCGGCAACATCCTCGCGATGGATGACCAGACCCTGCTCGTCATTGCCTTCAACGCCACCATCACGCTGCTGGTGATGGCGGTGATCTACCGCCCCCTGGTGATCGAATGCGTCGATCCGGTTTTTTTGCGCACGGTCTCTCGCGCCGGCGCGCCCGCGCATCTGGCGTTCCTGGCGCTGGTCGTGATCAACCTGGTCAACGGCTTTCACGCGCTCGGCACGCTGCTCGGCGTCGGCCTGATGATCCTGCCCGCCGGTATCGCGCGGTTCTGGTCGCGCGACATCACCGGCATGATCTGCATCGCAGTCGCCAGCGCCATCGTGTCCGGCTATGCCGGGCTGGTGCTGTCGTTCCAGACCAAGATCCCCTCAGGCCCTGCGATCATTCTGGTCGCCGCAGTGCTCTACGTGGCCTCGTTGTTGTTCGGCCCTGTCAGCGGCCTGGTGCGGCAGATGTTTCCCGGCCGGCACCTCGAGGCATAGTCATGATCCGGCTCTGGCTCGTCGCTCTCGTCTTGATTGCCGCCGTCGGCCCGGTCCGCGCCGCGGATCGCCTCAACGTCGTCGCCAGTTTTTCGATCCTCGGCGACTTCGTCCGCAATGTCGGCGGTGATCATGTCGCCGTCACGACGCTGGTCGGACCCGACGGCGATGCGCATGTCTATGTGCCGACGCCGGCGGACGCCAAGAGGATGGCGGATGCCAGGCTCGTCTTCGTCAACGGCCTCGGGTTCGAGGGCTGGATGTCGCGGCTGGCGAAGTCCGCCGGCGGCAAGGCGGCCATTGTGACCGCGACGACAGGCATCACGCCGCTCAAGCTCGGCTCGCATGCCGACCCGCACGCCTGGCAGTCCGTTGCCAATGCGAAGATCTATGTCGCCAATATCCGCGATGCGCTGACGGCCGCCGATCCCGCCAATGCCGAAACCTTCAAGTCCAACGCCGGCGTCTATCTGGCGCAGCTCGACGCGCTCGACCGCGAGGTGCGCGAGGCGGTGGCAAAAATTCCGGAAGGCCGCCGCAAGGTGATCTCGACCCACGATGCCTTCGGCTATTTCGCGAGCGCCTATGGCATCGAATTCATCGCGCCGCTCGGCGTCTCCACCGAATCGGAGGCCAGTGCTCGCGACGTCGCGCGGATCATCACCCAGATCCGGGCCACCAAAATACCGGCCGTTTTTATGGAAAATATCACCGACCCCCGCCTGATGGGCCGGATCTCGGCCGAGACCGGCGCCAGGGTCGGCGGAACGCTCTATTCCGACAGTTTAACGGGCGAAAAGGGCGATTCTCCCACTTACATTGCGATGGTCAGGCACAATATAAAGGCCCTGACCGGCGCGCTGAGCCAATAGGGCAGGGGCCTCCCTGCTGCTCGCGCGCTACAATTCCGTTCCGGAGCTATTATGTCTGAATTGTCGTCCCAAAAAATTCCAGTGACCGTGCTGACGGGCTATCTCGGCGCCGGCAAGACCACACTGCTCAATCGCATCCTGTCGGAAAACCACGGCAAGAAGTACGCCGTCATCGTCAATGAATTCGGCGAGATCGGCATCGACAACGACCTCATCATCGGTGCCGATGAGGAAGTGTTCGAGATGAACAATGGCTGCGTCTGTTGCACCGTGCGCGGCGACCTCGTCCGCATCATGGACGGCTTGATGAAGCGCAAGGGCAAGTTTGACGCCATCATCGTCGAGACTACGGGCCTCGCCGATCCAGCGCCGGTGGCGCAGACTTTTTTCGTCGACGAGGACGTACAAAAGAACGCGCGGCTCGATGCGGTAGTGACGGTGGCCGATGCGAAATGGCTGAGCGACCGTCTCAAGGACGCTCCGGAGGCCAAGAACCAGATCGCCTTTGCCGACGTCATCGTGCTCAACAAGACCGATCTCGTCTCCAAGCCGGAGCTCGCCGAAGTCGAAGCCCGGATTCGCGGCATCAACCCTTACGCAAAGCTGCACCGCACCGAGCGCTGCAAGGTTGCGCTGGCGGATGTGCTGGAGCGCGGCGCGTTCGATCTGGATCGTATTCTCGAGATCGAACCGGAATTCCTCGATGCCGGCGACGATCATCATCACCATGACCACGATCATCATCACCACGGTCATGACCACGATCACGGCCACAGCCATGGCGGGCTGAAGCACTACCACGACGAGGACATGCAATCGCTGTCGCTGCGCTCGGACAAGCCGCTCGACCCGAATTTATTCATGCCGTGGCTGCAAAACCTCGTCGCCACCGAGGGGCAGAAGATTTTGCGCTCGAAGGGCATTCTCGCCTTCACCGATGATGACGACCGCTACGTATTCCAAGGCGTCCACATGATGCTGGAAGGCGATCATCAGCGGAAGTGGAAGGAAGGCGAGCCGCGCGAAAGCCGCGTCGTGTTCATCGGCCGCGAATTGCCGGAGAAGGCGATCCGCGACGGTTTTGAAGCCTGTATCGTCACGTGATGACACAGTTCGATCCGGGCGAAAGGCCCTCCATCGCTTCCCTCACCGACCAGGTGCGGCGGCTCGCTATCGGCGTAACCGCAACCGCTGTGCATTTCCTCGGCGACACCGCGGTGTTCGTCGGCACCGAGGAAAACGCAGCCCTGGTAAATCAAGCGGGCGAAATCTCGACCGTCGCCATCCATGGCGGCGGGATCCTTTGCACGACATCCGATGGAAAGCGTGTTGTCACCGGCGGCGACGACGGCAAGGTCGTCGCACTGAACGCCAAGGGCGAGACCTCGGTGCTCGCGACCGACGCCAAGCGGCGCTGGATCGACAATGTCGCGCTGCATCCCGATGGCGCCGTGGCCTGGTCGGCTGCGAAAACGGCGTTCGTCCGCAGCGGCAAGAGTGAAGAAAAAACCTTCGATGCGCCCTCGACCGTCGGCGGGCTGGCCTTCGCGCCAAAGGGCCTGCGCGTCGCAATCGCTCATTACAACGGCGTGACGCTGTGGTTTCCCAACATGGCCGCAAAACCGGAGTTTCTGGAATGGGCCGGCTCGCATCTCGCCGTCACCTTCAGTCCCGACAACAAATTCCTCGTCACCGCGATGCATGAGCCGGCGCTGCATGGCTGGCGGCTCGCCGACAACAGGCACATGCGGATGAGCGGCTATCCCGGCCGCGTCCGCTCGATGTCGTGGAGCACGGGCGGCAAGGGGCTCGCGACGTCAGGCGCTGATACCGTGATCATCTGGCCGTTCACCAGCAAGGACGGACCGATGGGCAAGGAGCCCGCGATGCTGGCGCCGCTGCAGGCGCGCGTCTCCATGGTCGCCTGTCATCCGAAGCAGGACATCATGGCCGCAGGCTATAGCGACGGCACCGTGCTGATCATCCGGCTCGAGGACGGCGCGGAAATTCTGGTGCGCCGCAACGGCAGCGAAGCGGTCTCGGCGCTGGCCTGGAACGCGAAGGGCACGCTATTGGCGTTTGGCACCGAGGACGGTGACGCCGGGATGCTGGAGTTCTAGGCAAGATTGCTGCGCTGGTTCCCGCGGGAACCATGCGCGGTACCGGCCGTTGAATCCACGAACAAACTTCGTGGATCGAACGACATGTCTGCCGATGACCGCCAACGCGAATACCGAAGGGATATGCTGGTCGCATCCATGCTGATTGCGGCGGGCCTCGTCATGTCTGCAGTGTCGCTGACCGAGATCAGGGCCGGCGATCCCGAACGAATCGCGCAGGCGACGCCGCCGACGCAATCGACGCCGGGCGCAGAAACCAAACCAACCGGGCCGCCACCCGACCCTCCCACGACCGGTCAACGTCCGTCGGACACTCCGCCGCAGCCGGCCCGTCCCGATCCAGACGCGCAGAAGTCGGGCGCCCAGCCCGTGCTGCCGCCCGCGCCGGCGGAGAAGGTTGCGCCGCCGATCCGCGAGAAGTGATCCCACTTCCGGTGCATTGATTGTGCAATCGCAAAATCGTGGGCCGCCAAAGGTGTGGCGTGCCTGCTGACGCATTCCTGTGCAGCCATGTGACCCCGTCCGCCCGTATCAATTGGTAGGAGAGCGCGGAGGCACGGCCTTCGAACGCCTTGTGTTGATCCCCAACAAGCGGTTAGGCTTGCCGCAACAAAGCCGGCAGGTAAAAAAACAGCCGGCAAGTCAGGGAGTGACGCATGCGTGAGTTAACGCCTGATACGATCACGGACGCCGTGCTCGACCAGATGGCGACGACGCCGGACCCACGCCTGAAGACGATCATGGCGTCGGCGGTCAAACACCTCCATGCTTTCGCCCGCGAGGTCAATCTGACCCCGGCGGAATGGATCAAGGGCATCGAATTCATGACCGCCGCCGGCAAGATGTGCTCGCCGGAGCGGCAGGAATTCATCCTGCTATCCGACACGCTCGGCCTCTCCGCGCTCGTCAACGGCCTGCACGACGCCACCGCCCTGGAAGAAGCCACCAATACCAGCCTGCTCGGCCCGTTTTACCGCGAGGCCACGCCCACGCTCACGGCCGGCAGTTCAATCGCCAGGAGTCCGAAGCCCGGTAGCGAATGCGTGCTGTATGGCCGCGTCACCGATGCCACCGGCAAGCCGGTCGCTAACGCTACCGTCTCGATCTGGCAGACCGGCGCCGACGGCCTCTACGACATCCAGGCCAGCGCGACCTCGGTCGATTATCGCGGCGTATTCACCACCGACGCCAACGGCGTCTATGTGCTGCGCACGGTCAAGCCGCTCGGCTATTCGATCCCGATGGACGGCCCCGTCGGCACCATGGTGAAGGCGCAGGCGCGGCATGGCATGCGGCCGGCGCATATTCATTTCCTGGTCGGCGCCGCGGGCTATCGCGAACTCGTCACCGCGCTCTATCTGCGCGACGATCCCCATCTGGCCGATGACGTCGTGTTCGGCTCGTCGGGCGATCTCGCCGTCGACGTGGTCGCCAACGACCCGGATTGCCCGATCAGGGGCATGCCGAGCATTCGATTCGACATGCGGCTGTCGCGCGAAAGCGAGGCCGACAAGAGCAGCGGGCGCGTCGGCGCTGATCCGTCGGCCATCATGAAAAAGGCCAAAAGCGAACCCGCCCCGGCGGGCGCCGGCTAGTCCGGACCTGGCACGCTCCACTTCACCACAGCCGGGCGAAGATCCGGCGGAAGCAGAACGACAACGGTACATAAGGGGGAATTGATGAAACGCAGAACTTTCCTGGGCGGTGCCATGGCTGTCGCCGTGGTTGGTCACGGTTCGAGCGCTTTTGCGCAGCAGTCGCCGATCAAGATCGGCATGTCGATGCCGCAGACCGGCGGTCTCGCCGGCGGCGGCAAGGCGTCGCTGCTCGGCATCGAGATCTGGCGCGACGACATCAATGCCAAAGGCGGCCTGCTCGGCCGCAAGGTCGAACTCGTCGTCTATGACGACAAGTCGAGCGCCTCCGAGACGCCGGCGATCTACGCCAAGCTGGTCGACGTCGACAAGGTCGATCTGTTGTTTGCGCCCTATGCGACGGTGCCGACCGCCCCGATCATGCCGTTCGTCAAGCAGCGCGGGCTGCTGCTGATGGGCAATTTCTCGTTCCAGGTGAACAGCAAGGTCGGCCACGACATGTGGTTCAACAATGCGCCCTGGGGGCCGGCGGATAGCTGGGCGGCTTCGTTCCTTGATCTGGCGCAGAAGGCCGGCGGCAAGAACATGGCGCTGCTGACGGCAGATCAGGAATTCGCGCAGAACCTCGCGCTGACAGCGCGCGACGTCGCCAAGAAGCGCAACATTCCCGTCGTCTTTGACCAGGTCTATCCGCCGAACACGGTGGAATTCTCCTCCATCATCCGCGCGCTCAAGGCCGCCAAGCCCGACATCGTCTATGTCGCGTCCTATCCGCCTGACTCCGCCGGCATCCTGCGCGCCGTGAACGAAATCGGGATCGGCGACGACGTCAAGATTTTCGGCGGCGGCATGGTCGGGCTGCAGTTTGCCGCCGTGATGTCGAACCTCGGCTCGCTGCTCAACGGCGTCGTGAACTACAATACGTGGCTGCCGGAAAAGAGCATGTATTTCGACGGCACCAAGGAATTTTTCGACAAGTACACCAAGCGGGCCATCGAGGCCAAGGTCGATCCGCTCGGCTATTATCTGGCGCCGTTCGGGTATGCGATGGGCGAGATGATCGCGGCGGCGGTCAATTCCACCAAATCGCTCGACCAGAAGGGCATCGCCAAGTACCTGCGCGAGAACGAGCACAAGACCATCGTCGGCCCGATTGCGTTCGCAGCCGATGGCGAACGCAAGGAAACCGCGACGCTGCAGGCGCAGTTCCGGGGCGTGAAGGACAAGGACATCGAACAGTTCCGGTCCTCCGGCAAGCAGGTGATTCTGTTCCCCGACAAGCTGAAGACGGGAGATCTCATCAGTCCCTTCGAGGCCGCACGCAAGTAGGCCTCGTGGCTTTTCCGGCTCGGAGCCAAGGGGGGATCTGAATTGTTTTCGATGGACCTGCTGCTTGGCGCAGTGGTGCTCGGGGTGCTGCTCGGCTGCTTCTATGCAGCCGTCAGCGTCGGGCTGTCAGTCTCGTTCGGGCTGCTCGACGTTCCCCATGTCGCGCATCCGGCGTTCCTGGTGCTCGCCTCCTACGGCGTGTACCAGCTCAACGACAGCTACGACCTCGACCCGCTGCTGGCGGGCCTTGCCATCACGCCGCTGTTCTTCCTGTTCGGCCTCTTGGCCTACCGCGTCTACTACGAGACCTTCGAGCGTCGCGGCAGCGATGCCGGCGTCCGCGGCATCGCGTTCTTCTTCGGCATCGCCTTCATCATTGAGGTCCTGATCATCCTGCAATTCGGCGTCGATCAGCGCTCGGTCACGGCGACCTATATCGGCAAGTCCTGGCGGTTCGGCGAGTTTCGGGTACCGATCCGACAGCTTGTCGCGTTCGCGGTGGCGCTGGCCCTGACGGTGGTGCTGGCGGTCTATTTGTCGAAGACCTTCATGGGCCGCGCCATCCGTGCCGTCGCGCAGGACGAGGAGGCGCTCCGGCTGATGGGCGCCAATCCGGTCCGCATCAAGCAGTTTGCCTTCGGCATCGCCACCGCCGTGCTCGGGATCGCCGGTGCGCTGCTGATCATCGTCGCCCCGGTCGAGCCGACGCTTGATCGCGCCTATATCGGGCGCACCTTCTGCGTCGTGGTCATGGCCGGGCTCGGCAGCATCAGCGGCACGCTGATCGCCGCCATCATTCTCGGCGTCGCCGAGTCCATCGTGCTGACGATGTTCGGCGCCTCCTGGGCGCCGGCGATCTCGTTCGCCATGCTGCTCGGCGTGCTCGCCGTCCGCCCGCAAGGTCTGCTCGGCCGATGAACAAGCGCAGCCACAGCATCGCATTCTGGGCCGGCGTGGCCGTCTTCCTCGTCGCCGTGCTCTCGATGACCCAGATCGTCCGCAACGAATACCCGTTCTTCGCCGGCTACGTCATCCTGCAGTTCATCGCGCTGGCGGTGGCCTGGACTATCCTCGGCGGCTATGCCGGTTACGTCAATTTCGGCACCAACGCCTTCTTCGGCGTCGGCGTCTACACGGCGGTCGCTTTGTTCAAGGCAACGGGGGCGCCGCTCGTGGTGCAGATCGCCGCTGCCGCCGTCGTCGGCATGCTGCTCGGCTTCGGCGTCGGCCTCCTGACCTTGCGCATGCGCGGCATTTTTTTCTCGATCGCGACCATTGCGCTCGCCATCATCATCGAAACCTTTGTGATGAATTGGCGCTTCGTCGGCGGTGCGGCCGGCATCCAGTTGCAGCGGCCGCCGGTGATGGCGCCGTTCGACTCTTACGTGAAGATGCTGTTCTTCGTGCAGGCCATCCTGGTGGTCATTGCCGTCGGGATCGCGCGCTATATCCAGAATTCGCGGATGGGCCGCGGCCTGCAGGCGCTTCGGGATGATGAACTTGCTGCCGAATGCACGGGTGTTCCGACTTTGAAGCTCAAGCTGGTGGCCTGCATGATCTCGGGCGCACTGATGTCGGCTGTCGGAGCGCCGGCCGCAATGTACCTGCAGTACGCCGACCCGTCCTCCGCATTCAATCTCACTTATTCCGTCTCGGCGCTTGCCATGTCGCTGATCGGCGGTACCGCGCACTGGATCGGGCCGGTGCTCGGTGCCATCCTGCTCGGCTCGACGCAGCAGTTCCTTGCCGTGACCATCTCCTCGGAAGTCAACGTGCTCGTGCTCGGCATCATGCTGGTGCTGTTCGTGGTCGGGGCGCCCAAGGGCATCATCGGGCTGTTGCGGCCGCGCTACCGTCTGCGCGCGGGAGGCAAGCAATGACGATAGCCGCACCCGACGCGCCCTTGCTGCAGGTGGGAACGCTCACCAAGACGTTTGGCGGCTTCACCGCGCTCGACAATATCAGCGTCGATATCAGGAAGGGCGAGCGCTTCGGCCTGATCGGTCCGAACGGCTCGGGCAAGACCACGCTGATCAACTGCATCTCCGGCGCGCTGAAGCCGCAGGCCGGCAACGTGGTGTTCTGCGGTGAGGACATCACCCAATTGTCGCCGCACCTGCGCGCACGCCGCGGCATCGCCCGCAGCTTCCAGATCCCGCGTCCCTTCAAGAGCATGACGGTGCTCGAAAACCTCATGGTCGGGCTCGATTTCGCCGCTGCCGGCTCTGCCGCGGCGGAGGAGGAAATCGCGATGTCGATTCTGACGCGGATGGGGCTCGCAGCCAAGGCCATGGCCCCGAGCGACACGCTGAGCCAGGTCGAACTGCGCAAGATGGAACTCGCCCGCGCCATGGCGGTGCGGCCGAAGCTCCTGATTTCCGACGAGGCGATGGCAGGGCTGTCCTCTTCGGAGGTCGACGAGGTGCTGGATCTCCTGATCAGCCTCGGCGAGGAAGACATCACCATCATCATGATCGAGCACATCATGCAGGCGGTGATGCGGTTTTCGGAACGGGTGATGTGCCTCGACGCCGGAAAGATCATCGCGCTCGGTGAACCCGCCGAGGTGATGGCCAACAAGCGGGTGCAGGAGGCCTATCTTGGCACTTAGCCTTGCCATCGAAGGCCTCGATGCCGGCTACGGCGCCGTCAAGGCGCTGCGCGGCGTCACGCTTCACGTCGAGGCCGGCGAGACCGTGGCTCTGCTCGGCACAAATGGCAATGGCAAGAGCACGCTGATGAAATGCGTCATGGGCCTGGTCCGTCCGGATAGCGGCCGGCTGGTGCTGTCGATCGACGGCGTGGCGTATGACCTCACAAGACTCTTGCCCGAGGCGATCGTCGATCTCGGCGTGGCGCTGGTGCCGGAGGGGCGGCGGCTGTTTCCGAAGCTGACGGTGACGGAAAACCTGATGCTCGGCGCTTTCAGGAAAATGGCCCGCAGCGCCATCCAGCAGAATCTCGCGCTCGTGTTCGAGACCTTCCCGGTGCTGAAGGAGCGGCGTAGCCAGCTCGCCGGCACCATGTCCGGCGGCCAGCAGCAGATGCTGGCGATTGCGCGCGCGCTGATGTCCTCGCCGCGGCTGCTTCTGATCGACGAGCCGTCGGTCGGGCTGTCGCCGCTACTGGTGTCGCAGACCATTTCCAAGATCGGCGAACTCAAGCAGCGCGTCGGATTGACTGTGCTGATGGCGGAGCAGAATTTCAACCAGGCGATCCGGATCGCCGACCGCGGCTACATCATCGTCCATGGCGAGATCGCGGTCGCCGCGCAGTCGGTCGACGAGTTGAAGGCCAACGACATCGTCAAGCGGCTCTATCTCGGCGGCGTCGCCTGACGGATATGACGGCATCGTGACGTTCTGCCGCTTCTTCGGTCTCGCTTGCCGCTATCGTCTGCCCCATAATCCCGCATTGCATCCATGCAGATGACAGATGGGGCAGGCCATGAAGATCGACGACGTCAGGCGAACCGCTTATTCGATGCCGCTGACCAACCCGTCGTTCCCGCCGGGGCCGTACCGTTTCTTCAACCGCGAATTTTTCGTCATCACCTACCGCACGGACCCTGAGGCGCTTGCCGCTGTTGTGCCCGAGCCGCTCGAGGTCGCGGACGCCGTCGTCAAATACGAATTCATCCGCATGCCCGACTCGACCGGGTTCGGCGATTACACCGAGACCGGCCAGGTCATCCCGGTCCGTTTCAAGGGCGAGGAGGGCATCTACGTTCATTCGATGTATCTGGACGACGAGGGGCCGATCGCCGGCGGCCGCGAGCTCTGGGGCTTTCCCAAGAAGCTGGCGAAGCCGAAGATCGCCGTCGAGAGCGACGTGCTGGTCGGCACCTTGCATTACGGCTCGGTCCTGTGCGCTTCCGCGACCATGGGCTACAAGCACCGGCCGGTCGATCATGACGCAGTGCTGAAGGGAATGAAGGCGCCGAACTTCATGCTCAAGATCATCCCGCATGTCGACGGCACCCCGCGGATCTGCGAACTGGTGCGCTATTATCTGGAGGACATCACGCTGAAGGAGGCCTGGACCGGCCCCGCCGCGCTCGGCCTGTTCCCGCATGCGCTCGCCGACGTCGCCCGGCTGCCGGTGCGCGAAATAGTCTCCGCGCTGCATTTCAAGGCCGATCTGACGCTGGGGCTCGGAACGGTGGCGTTCGATTACATGGCGAAGTGATCTTACCAGCGGAGCAACGACGTTTTCATAATGTTAGGTCCCGAGCTGGCTAGGTCATGTAAGCAACCGGTTGCCGACGACGGATGCGGTAGACCGATGCTGGAGGGATGTTGAGCGCCGTTCGTCCGACCAAACTCGCCTTGAGCCCCAGACGGTCCAGGATAGGCCGGGGCACTGGGCAGCTCACGCCATAAGTGAACTGATAGAAAGTGCCGCCCTCCTTCATATGCCGAAACGCTCCGGTCAGGATCGCCATCACTTTGCGCGGCGTCATCGACAGCAACGGCAAGCCGCTAACGACGGCCCCGGCTGGAGCCATAAAGGGTTCGTATTGGGTGAGTTGGGAAGCATCCATCCATAGTACCCGCGCACTGGGAAAGCGCTGCTGCAGCAGGCGCATGAAGTCAGAACCGTATTCAATGAGCAGCAGATCTGACTCGGCAACGCCCTGTCGCAGAAGCGCTTTGGTGAAGACGCCTGTGCCTGGTCCCAACTCAATGACCGGCCCGTCGTCGGGCTTGATTTCGCTGGTTATCAGGCGTGCCAATGTCTGCCCGGAGGGCGCAACGGCGGAAACACGCTTCGGATTTTCAATCCAGGCTCGGAAAAAGCCGACAAAGTCGTTGCATGTGATGGCGGTCATTTGAATACCCTCTTTCTCAGCCTTACAGTGCGAAACGTATCCCTGACATGCGTTCAAGCTCATCGAAGAGGATGCGAGCGGCCGCAACGTCATCGGCTATAGGCGCCGTCTTGGATTCGACAGGGTGTCCCCGAAGCTCCGCAAATCCGCCTGGCCCGTAGTAGCCGCCGGGCTTGGCGTCCTTTAGCGTTGCGGCCATTAGTGTCGGTTCAGCGCCCATGGCCGCGCTTTGCAGCAGCGGGTACATGGCTAAAGCCGAGAGCTTCATGAGGAAGCTTGTGTCCGCAAATAGATTCGTCTTCGATCCCCCGGGTGGCTAATGGTCGACAGCAAGCGGCCTCCGGCACGCCTCTGCAATTCTCTGGCGAAGAGAATGT
Source organism: Bradyrhizobium paxllaeri (assembly GCF_001693515.2). Lineage (NCBI taxonomy): Bacteria > Pseudomonadati > Pseudomonadota > Alphaproteobacteria > Hyphomicrobiales > Nitrobacteraceae > Bradyrhizobium > Bradyrhizobium paxllaeri. Next base: position 7,059,094 of record NZ_CP042968.1, on the reverse strand, counting down.
TGGCGAGCTTCGTCTTCGCGTATGCCTTTATCGGCTTATAGTTTTGCTTTGAATCGAGATCCGGAATGGGGACCGGTCCGCCGATCGCGTGTGTGCCGGACGCGACGGTGACGATGCGCGGTGCTGCCGATTGAAGCAGCGCCGGAAGCAGCAAGCCTGTCAGGCGATATGGCCCCAGGACGTTGGTCGCAAATTGCATTTCATGGCCGTCTTGGGTCTCGCGTCGATCCGGAAGCGCCATGACGCCTGCATTGTTGATCAGTATGTCGAGTGGCCGAGACAGCGTCAGTTGGCTGTCTGCAAACGCTTTGACGGACGCCGGATTCGACAGGTCAAGCGTACCGGCGTGGATGCTGGCGCCAGGCGCTATGGCAAGGATACGGTGGACTGCATCTGCGGCCTTGGCCTCGTTGCGAGAGGCGATTGTCACCTCCGCCCCTGCGCGTGCCAGTTCTAATGCCGCGTGCCAGCCAATGCCACTGTTGGCTCCGGTCACGATAACGCGCTTTCCGGTCTGTGAAGGGATGTCCTTCACCGTCCATGCTTTGGTCATACTCACTACTTTCGCTTGTTGCTGAACGGTGCAAAGCGTGCAGTGAGAAGCTGCACCCGTCGCTCCAATACTGTCGTGGTGGGCTCGTCGGTAAGAAGTCCATCAAGGGCGAGCAGGAAAACCTCGGCAGCTTTATCGTCGCCGGCAAGGATCCTCGCCACGCATTGGCGCGCGACCTGCCGGTGAAGCGCCTCAATCTCCGGGTCCAGGCGCTCACAAACGTCGAAGAACTCACCCGCCATGGGTGCCCCGACCATATCTGCATAGGGCTCGATGACCATGAGCCGGCACACATCAAGAAGGCGATCGCCCGGTGTGCCGGCACCGGCCGCAGCTGCCTTCGCCGCGGGGTGACGCGACACCAGCCAGTCTGCAAAGACTGCAGTGAAGATGTCCTCCTTATCCTTGAACGTCCGATACAGGAGTGTGCGCGAGATGCTCGCGCGTTTGGCGATATCGTCGAGAGAGGTTTTCGAGAAACCGAAATTAAGGAAGCACCAGCGCGCGGCCGTGAGGATTTTCAGCCGTCGCGCCTCCGCCTCTTCCTGGGTCAGTTTATTCGTCATTGAATAGCTTTGACATAAAATGCTTATAATGTCAATGTGTGTCGATAAGGAGAATATCAGACCGTCGCAGAAGCGAAGGGAACGCCCAAAATGGCGTTGCTTTCCGCCACATCGTGTCGAATGAGCTCGCAACCGCCACTGCTCGGCCGCGGCATTCTTGGGTCTTGCTATGAGGAAGTCGGCTCCCGAGCGCCTAGCTAAGCGAACAAATGCTGGCGTAGTCGGACGAGGCAGGTTGCCGTAAGCGACTTTGTGGATCGGCGCGCGGAGTGAGGCGCCGCTATCTGTCCGCCGTTACTGCGCGCCCCTCAGCGTGCAGGCGGTGGAGCAGGTCGTCACCACGCCGCGTTCGCAGGCGATGCACACGGCGACGCACTGCTTCTTGTCCTTGGGATTGTACTGGCTGTAGAGCTTGCGCGCGCAATTGTCGATCGAGCCCGTGACGTCAGCATGGCTGCTGCTCTCGGGCGTGCACGCGGCCAGGGCCACGGTCGACAGGACGATGACAAAGATGACGCGCATATCGGTTGCTCCAACCGGAGCCGTCGCGCGGCTAAAGCGGCGACGGCCATCGGCCCTCGCAGGAAATCATCCTTTCAGGATTGCGCGATTGAATTAATCGAGTGTTACAGGGAATTGGAGTTCTCGTGGGTAGTTCTACGCCGGTTGGGCCGCCGAGATGTGCGCTGCAGCGGGAACCCGCCCAGAGCCCAGAACTCACAGCGGCCCTGTCTATTTTTTGAGCCCCTGGAATGGCTCAAACGCGTCGTTGCCCGATCCAAGGTTTTCGTAGATCGAAGCGGACTTGCTCATCAGTTCAAAGGTCCTGTCCTGGTCCGTTCCGGTGCGGTCCTTCCGGAAGGTCGATACCAGCATGATGGCAGTCATGTAGTTTCCAAAGGCGGCCTGCTCGGCGCCGAACAGGTTCTTGAGGCGCGCATCGCGGGAAAAGAATTCCGACAGCGTTTTCTTGATACCCTCATCCTGCGCCGACAGCGACTGCAGCGACCAGAGCGCCGTACCGAGCGTCATCACCCGAAGGAATTTGGTCTGATCCGTCTTGCACTCGTATTTTTCACAGAGCGCCTTTGCCATCACGGCGTCGCGCCCTTTCGCGGCGAGGCCTGGCCCGAATTTGCTCATCATGAAGCCGACGCGCAAACCGTGGCTCACCATGGCATCGTCGGCGCTGGCGTAATTGTCGAGAATTCGCCGGATCAGTGCCGGGTCGCCTGACGCCATGTAGGCGCCGATCAAGAGATCATTGTCGCTTGGAATCGAGGATGGCTTCACCGCATCCAGCGGCGCAATTCGCGCCGCGCGCAATTTGTCGGACAGACTAGAAAGATTGTTGGTGGCGGCGAACTTTTGCGCCTCGTCCGGCAGGCCCGCCCGGTACAGGCTGACGACTTCCACCGACTTGACGTAGTCCGAGGGTTCAGCACCGAGAATGCGCTCGCGCTCCCGCGGGGAGGTCCTGAACAACTCGGCGAGGAAGCCAATGATGGTGCTGGGCTCGGCCTGCCGGTTCGCGGCCATTTGCCGGAGTTGCGCCAGCGTGTCGTCAACGCAGGCGGGTGACTTGGCGCGGTAGTAGCTCGCCATGCATCCGTCCCCGGCGGCGAAGGCAGCGCCGGGGCAGAGCTGCACGATCATCGGGGCGATCGCGACGCGGGCAGCGGTCAGTTTTGGGAAACGAACGGAGACTGGATTTCGGCTCATTGCTCACCGGCGCGGCTGTCAGGGGCTCGTTGTAGTTGTGTACCCTATCAGCCGCACCTCGATTCGAACAATGGCCGGTGCCGTTACCGCACCAGCACGTTCTTGAACTGCCAGGGATCGCTCGTGTCGATGTCTTCCGGGAACAGGCCGGGACGGTCGGTCAGCGGTGTCCAGTCGGTGTAATAGCCCTTCACCGGACCGAGATACGGCAACTGGATTTCCAGCAGACGATCGAAATCCATTTCGTCGGCTTCGACGATGCCTTCGTTCGGGTTTTCCAGCGCCCACACCATGCCGCCGAGCACGGCGGAGGTCACCTGCAGGCCGGTGGCGTTCTGATAAGGCGCGAGCTTGCGGGTCTCTTCGATGGAGAGCTGCGAGCCGTACCAGTAGGCATTGTTGTCGTGGCCGAACAGCAGCACGCCGAGCTCGTCGATGCCATCGACGATTTCGTTCTCATCGAGGATGTGGTGCTGTTCCTGCATCTTCGCGGCGCGGCCGAACATCTCATGGAGCGACAGCACGGCATCGTCAGCCGGGTGATAGGCATAGTGGCAGGTCGGCCGATAGATCACCTTGCCCGATGCGTCGCGCGCCGTGAAGTAATCGGCGATCGAGATCGACTCGTTGTGGGTGACGAGGAAGCCATACTGTGCGCCGCGGGTCGGGCACCAGGTGCGCACGCGCGTGTTGGCGCCGGGCTGCATCAGATAGATGGCGGCGCCGCAGCCGGCCTCGTGGGTACGCGCATTCTCGGGCATCCATTTTTCATGGGTGCCCCAACCGAGTTCGGACGGCTGCACGCCTTCCGACAGGAAGCCTTCCACCGACCAGGTGTTGACGAAGACATCAGGCTCTTTCGGCGACTTCGAGCGCTGGGTGTCGCGTTCGGCGATGTGGATGCCCTTGACACCTGCCTGCCGCATCAAATCCGCCCATTCGGCTTTGGTCTTCGGCTTGGGAGCATTGAGCTTCAGATCGGCGGCGACATTGAGCAGCGCCTGCTTGACGAAAAACGAGACCATGCCGGGATTGGCGCCACAGCAGGAGACGGCCGTCGTCGAGCCCTTGGGCCGCGCCTTCTTGGCGGCCAGCGTCACTTCGCGAAGGGCGTAGTTGGAGCGCGCTTCCGGGCCCTTCGACGAATCGAAATAGAAGCCAAGCCAGGGCTCGTTGACGGTGTCGATATAGAGAGCGCCCAGTTCGTTGCAGAGCTCCATGATGTCGGTGGAGCCGGTATCGACCGAGAGATTGACGCAAAAACCCTGGCCGCCGCCTTCGGTGAGCAGCGGGGTCAGCAATTCGCGATAATTGTCCTTGGTCACGCCCTTCTGAATGAAGCGTACATTGTGCTTCTCGCAATGTGCCTTGCGGCCTTCGTCCTTGGGATCGATCACGGTGATGCGCGATTTGTCGTAATCGAGATGCCGCTCGATCAGCGGCAATGTGCCTTTGCCGATGGAGCCGAAGCCAACCATGACGATGGGGCCGGTAATCTTCGCGTAGATCTGCGCAGGCGGGTTCATCAGTGGGTCTCCGGAAAACGGTATCGATCTTGGATGCGGATCAGGTGCTGCGGCGCTTCGCGGTCACTTCGATCTCGACTTTCATCTCGGGCTTGTAGAGCCCCGCGACGACGAGGAGGGTGGTGGCCGGGCGGATCTCGCCGAATGTTTCGCCGCAGACCGCGAAGAAAGCGTCCGCATCCGCGAGGTCGGTGATGTAATAGGTCGCTCGGACGATATCGGCCATCGCGAAGCCGCCTTCTTTCAGCGCCGCCTCGATGTTCCTAAAGCAGTTGCGTGCCTGGCTTGTGACATCGGCCGGGATGACCATGGTCGTGTAGTCGTAGCCGGTGGTGCCGGCGACGAAGGCGAAGTCGCCGTCGATGACGGCGCGGCTGTAGCCGGCGGTCTTCTCGAAGGGTGAGCCGGTGGAGATCAGGCGACGGGGCATCGGAACCTCGATCGTGGAAGGAATGGGCGTGATCCGGGACGGGTTTGGCGCGGTTTAAGGGCTTTTGCCCGGTGCGTGCAACCCCTCATGGGGGCTACGGGGATGGCCTGACGATGTCGGAGGCGGGCGCCGTGGGGCCGCTCCAGCGCCGCACCAGGATATCCCTGACGATCATGACCGAGATCATGATCAGAAGGGCCGTGGTGACGGCGCTGCGCCAGCGCGGACGCGCGTCTGCGGGAAAGCTCGCGGCCATGGTCTTCAGGCCACGCGCGGCACGAGCAGGGCCTTCGCCTTCCTCGGCCGCGCTGCCCTGATTTTCGGCAGCGGCGCACCGGTCGCGGTAATCATCCCCCAGGCGCCGTCGAGCGCGCCGTCGCAAAACTCCAGGCCGAGCAGCCGCTCGCGCTCGAACGCGCCCGGCAGCGACAGCTCGCAGGTCTTGGCGGCCGAGAAGCCGAAGCGGGCATAATAGGGCGCGTCGCCCAGGAGGATTACCGCGCGATGGCCACGCGCCTTCGCCGCCGCGAGCGCGTGGTCCATCAGCGCAGCCCCGAGCCCGAGCTGGCGGGAGGAAGCCTCCACCGCCAGCGGGCCGAGCATGAGCGCCAGGATGCCCCCGGCGCTGACGTGCCACAACCGGACGGTCCCGACCAGCCGGCCCTCGCGCACTGCCGACAGGCTGAGGCCTTCGGCGGGCGCTCGTCCGTCGCGCAGGCGCTGGCAGGAGCGCATATGGCGGTTGTCGCCAAAGCAGGCATCCAGCAGCGCTTCACGCGCAACGACGTCCGAGGCTCGCTCCGCACGGATCGCGAACGGAGCGGCCTTCGGGGTGAGGGCGATCTTGGTCTTCCGCAAAGCAGTCATGGCACGTCAGTCCCCGCTCGCAACGGCAAGCCTGCCGCGCAAAGCGTTGTCAAAAATTCGCAAATGACGGGGAGGGAGCCGGTGCACCGGCTCCCGTTATTCAAGCCTCAAACGAGGCCGATCAGATGTGGTAGGTCCGCAGCGGCGGGATGCCGTTGAACGCCACCGACGAGTAGGTCGACGTATAGGCCCCGGTGCCTTCGATCAGCAGCTTGTCGCCGATCTCGAGCGTCACCGGAAGCGGATACGGCATCTTTTCGTACAGCACGTCGGCGCTATCGCAGGTCGGACCTGCGAGCACGCACGGCGTCATGTCCGCGCCGTCATGCGGCGTGCGGATGGCGTAGCGGATCGACTCGTCCATCGTCTCGGCGAGACCGCCGAACTTGCCGATGTCGAGATACACCCAGCGCACCTCGTCCTCGTCGCTCTTCCTGGAGATCAGGACGACTTCGGTCTCGATAATCCCCGCGTTTCCGACCATGCCGCGGCCCGGCTCGATGATCGTCTCCGGGATCTGGTTGCCGAAGTGCTTGCGCAGCGCACGGAAGATCGACCGGCCGTACTGCACGACCGGAGGAACGTCCTTGAGGTACCTGGTCGGGAAGCCGCCGCCCATGTTGACCATGGACAGGTTGATCCCGCGCTCCGCGCAGTCCCGGAACACCGTCGAGGCCATCGCCAGCGCGCGGTCCCACGCCTTCACCTTGCGCTGCTGCGAGCCGACATGGAACGAGATGCCGCACGGCTCCAGGCCCAGACGCTTGGCGAGGTCGAGCACCTCGACCGCCATCTCCGGGTCGCAGCCGAACTTGCGCGACAGCGGCCACTCGGCGCCGGCGCAGTCATAGAGGATGCGGCAGAACACCTTGGCGCCGGGGGCCGCGCGGGCGATCTTCTCGACCTCGGCGGCGCAGTCGACCGCGAACAGGCGAATGCCGAGCGCGAAGGCGCGCGCGATGTCGCGCTCCTTCTTGATCGTGTTGCCATAGGAGATGCGGTCCGGCGTCGCGCCAGCGGCCAGCGCCATTTCGATCTCGGCCACCGTCGCGGTGTCGAAGCACGAGCCCAGCGAGGCCAGCAGCGACAGCACTTCCGGCGCAGGGTTCGCCTTCACCGCGTAGAACACGCGGCTGTCCGGCAGCGCCTTCGCAAAGGTCTGGTAGTTGTCGCGCACGACTTCGAGGTCGACGACGAGGCACGGCTCGGTGTCGAGGCCCTCGCTGCGGCGGTTGCGCAGGAATTCCTGAATACGTTCGGTCATGGCACTCTCCCAAACGGCCCAGCGACGGGCGCGTTCAAACAGTTCCCGGACCTGAGCGCTTGGCCTTGCCGCACGATGGAGACGCGACAAAGCCTCGAACTCGAGGACCGAATTGTGCTGCCGTGGATTGGTTGGGAGATTTCCCGCCCGCTCACCTGGCAATGAAGGACAAGCCTTTTCAGTAGCCCGCGCCGGCGGTGGAATGCCGGTAGAGACCAAAAAAGCCCGATCCGTCGTTGCTTTAAGTCGCGTCCCCCGTTGAGAGCGGAGTACGCCGGTTCGCCTCCGGCTGCCAGTCACGGTTGCAAGGAGTGGTGAGACCTTCAACGGCATCCCTGGAGAGAGATGCTGGCCGCTTGTTAGACGACCCTCGGTTCTTCCATCCCTTGGCGGCTGTCCGGCCTCTTGTCCGGATACCTACCGACTGACACACGACCACAGGCACGTGCGAAATTGGGCAAATTGGGAAATAAGTCTTTTGACTCGGCTTCGCAACAATTTTTTTAGGGTGGGGACAAATTTCGCGCGCGCGTGATTACGAAAGCGTTCGCGGTGCGCGCCGCTGACGACAAATCTGAATGGCTGTTAAGATTTCTCGCGAGGCGTTGAGCGCTTTAACGCCTGTGCCGCAGCACTTTCTTGAACGCGCGCGTCAGCCGCGCCTGAAGAACGGCTCGATGCGCTGCGCGCCGCGGATGAACGCCACCATGATCAGCACGCCGATGCCGAACAGCACGGCTTGCAGGATGTGCGCCGAGGTGTCGTTGAGGCCGAACAGAATCGCGAGCGCCCAGCCGCCGGCAAACGCCGCGCCGAACACTTCAGCGCCGATCAGGATCGCCGCCGAGATGACGGTGATGACGCTCGGCCAGTAGATCTGGCGGGAGGATGTGGAAGCGGGCTGTTGGCTCATGGAAAAAGGTCCTGTTCAGGGGGCGCAATCTCTCCGAAAAGGCCCCATCTATCAAGCGTAAAAGGCCCAAAAACGCCGCATCGCGTGATATAGATTGCCGCATCTTCTGGAACGTTTTCGAGCGAAATCGGTACCGGTTTACGTCAAGAAAACGAGGCAAAAACGGGAATTGTGATGTCAGAAACCCTGCATACGGCGGCCCCCTCGGAAGCTGGCGAAAACCCGCTGCTTCGGCCGTGGCAGACGCCGTTCGAGACGCCGCCCTTTGCCGAAATCGAGCCGGAGCACTTCCTGCCGGCCTTCGAGCAGGCCTTTGCCGACCATGCCGCCGAGATCGCGGCAATCACCCATGATCCGTCGGCACCGGACTTCGCCAACACGATCACGGCGCTGGAGCGCTCGGGCAGGCTGCTCTCCAAGGTCGCAGCCGTGTTCTACGACCTGGTTTCGGCGCACTCCAATCCGGCGATCCTGGAGATCGACAAGGAAGTCTCCTTGCGGATGGCGCGGCACTGGAACCCGATCATGATGAACGCTGTGCTGTTCGGCCGCATCGCGATGCTGCACGAGAACCGCGCGACACTCGGTCTCACCGGTGAGCAGAACCGGCTGCTGGAGCGCACCTACACCAATTTCTACCGTGCCGGCGCCGGCCTCGACGAAACTGCCAAGAAGCGCAGGGCCGAGATCAACGAGCGGCTGGCCCAGCTCGGCACCTCCTTCAGCCACCATCTGCTCGGCGACGAGCAGGACTGGTTCATGGAGCTCGGCGAGGACGACCGCGGCGGGCTTCCTGAGGCCTTCGTTGCCGCGGCCAAGGCCGCCGCCGAAGAGCGGGGCATGGCAGGCAAGGTGATCGTGACACTGTCGCGCTCGTCGGTGGAGCCGTTCCTGAAGAGCTCCTCCCGCCGCGATCTGCGCGAGAAGGTCTACAAGGCCTTCACCGCCCGCGGCGACAATGGCAACGACAACGACAACAACGACACCATCGTGGAGATCCTGGAGCTCCGCGAGGAGGCCGCCAAGATCATGGGCTTTCCGACCTACGCCGCTTACCGGCTGGAGGATTCCATGGCCAAGACGCCGGACGCCGTCCGCGGCCTCCTGGAGCGAGTCTGGAAGCCGGCCCGGGAGCGTGCGCTCGCCGACCGCGACGCCTTGCAGGGACTGATCGCGGAGGAGGGCGGCAACTTCACGCTGGCACCGTGGGACTGGCGCTACTACGCCGAAATCCTGCGGCAGCGGAAAGCCGATTTCGACGACGCCGCCATCAAGCCATACCTGGTGCTCGATCACATGATCGAGGCCGCCTTCGACTGCGCCACCCGCCTGTTCGGCATCACCTTCGCCGAGCGGAAGGACATCCCGGTCTGGCATCCGGACGTCCGGGTCTGGGAGGTCAAGGGTCCCGACGGCCAGCACAAGGCGCTGTTCTATGGCGACTACTTCGCCCGGCCCTCAAAGCGCTCCGGCGCCTGGATGACCTCGCTGCGCGACCAGCAGAAGCTCGACGGCGAGATCGCCCCGCTGATCATCAATGTCTGCAATTTCTCCAAGGGCTCGGACGGCCAGCCCTCGCTGCTGTCACCCGATGACGCGCGGACCCTGTTCCACGAGTTCGGCCACGGCCTGCACGGCATGCTGTCCAACGTGACCTATCCCTCACTGTCGGGGACCTCCGTGTTCACCGATTTCGTCGAACTGCCCTCGCAGCTCTACGAGCACTGGCAGGAGCAGCCGCAGGTGCTGCGGCAGTTCGCCAAACACTATCAGAGCGGCGAGCCGCTGCCGGACGACCTGCTGCAGCGCTTCCTAGCCGCGCGAAAATTCAATCAGGGCTTTGCCACCGTGGAGTTCGTCTCCTCGGCGCTGATCGACCTCGAATTTCATACCCAGCCGGCCGAAGCCAGCCGCAACGTCGCTGCCTTCGAGAAGGCGGAACTGGAGAAGATCGGCATGCCCGCGGAAATCGCGCTGCGGCACCGGCCCACCCAGTTCGGCCATATCTTCTCCGGCGATCACTATGCGTCCGGCTATTACAGCTACATGTGGTCGGAGGTGATGGATGCCGACGCGTTCGGCGCCTTCGAGGAGGCCGGTGACATCTTCGATCCCGCGGTGGCAAAACGCCTGCACGACGACATCTACTCGTCGGGCGGCTCGCGTAACCCCGAGGAGGCCTATGTCGCTTTCCGCGGCCGCGAGCCGGAGGCCGATGCGCTGCTGCGCCGCCGCGGCCTGCTCGAAACGACGCCGGCGGCCTGAGATGCGTGTGGTCATGCAGCGATTGCTCGGCTTTGTCTTCCTGGTCACCGCGCTCGGCACAGCCGCGGCCGAGGCGCATCCCCATGTCTGGATCACCGCTAAAAGCGAGGTGGTCTACGCGCCCGACGGTTCGATGACGGGCGTACGCCACGCCTGGACCTTCGACGACATGTTCTCGACCTATGCGCTGCAGGGCATCGAGACCAAGACCAAGGGCGTCTACACCCGCGAGGAGCTGGCGCCGCTGGCGCAGACCAATGTCGAGTCGCTGAAGGATTTCGCCTACTTCACCTTCGCCAAGGCCGATGGCAAGAAGGAGAAGTTCAACGAGCCCATCGACTACTACCTCGAATACAAGGACAGCGCGCTGACGCTGCATTTCGTGCTGCCGCTGAAGGCGCCGGTGACGTCAAAGCAGCTGGCGCTGGAGGTGTTCGATCCCTCCTATTTCATCGACTTCAAGTTCGACGACAAGGATCCGATCAAACTGGTCGGCGCGCCGGCCGCCTGCCAGATGAAATTCCAGCGGCCGAATGACGAGACAGCGAACACCCAGCGGCTGAACGAGCAGAATTTTATGAACGGCGACAATTCCAACTATGGCGCAATGTTCGCCAACAAGATCACGGTGAACTGCCCGTGAAATCATTGCCTGCAAGGCTAGCACAGGGCATGGCGATCACGGCCGCGGCGCTCGCGGCCGTGATGGTTTTCGATGCCTCGTGGCACGCGCTGATGGCGCAGAACCCGTTCGGCGGGCCGCGGCCCGCCGCCGAGCCCCAGGTCGGCGGCGTCATCGGATGGATTCTGGCCAAGCAGTCCGAATTCTATCGCGAGATGTCGCAGACAATCCGCGCGGCGAAATCGGACGGCAGCGCGGTCTGGACGCTGCTCGGGATCTCGTTTGCATATGGCATCTTCCACGCCGCCGGGCCCGGCCACGGCAAGGCGGTGATCTCGTCCTATCTCGTCGCCAACGAGGAGACCGCGCGGCGCGGCATCGTGCTGTCGTTCGCCTCGGCGTTCCTGCAGGCCTTCGTGGCGGTGGCGATCGTGGCCGTGTTCGCCTGGCTGCTCTCCGCCACCGCCAAGACGATGTGCTCGGCGGAGAAGGCGATCGAGATCGTCAGCTACGGCCTGATCGCGGCCTTCGGCGCCCGGCTGGTCTGGACCAAGGGCGGCGGTTTCATGCGCGCGCTGCAGGCGAAGCCGGAGCCTGTGATGGCGGTAGCCACGGCCGGTCATCATCACGATCATCATGATCACGGGCACGCGCATCACCATCATGATCACGGCCATCATCATCACGACCATGGTCACGGCCATGACCACGCCCATGTTCATGACGAGCATTGTGGCCATTCGCATGGGCCGACCCCGGATCAACTCGCCGGCCCCGGCGGCTGGCGGCGCGGCCTGGGGACGATCTTTGCGGTGGGCATGCGGCCCTGCTCGGGCGCCATCCTGGTGCTGGTGTTCTCGCTGGCGCAGGGCCTGTTCCTGGCCGGCATCGCCGCCACTTTCGTGATGGGGCTCGGAACCGCCATCACGGTCGCCACCATCGCCATCATTGCCGTCTCGGCCAAGGGCCTCGCCCGCCGGCTTAGCGCCGGCCGCGAGGGCGGCGGCGCACTGATCATGCGCGGCATCGAGTTCGGCGCCGCCGGCCTCGTGCTGCTGTTCGGCCTCGGCCTGCTGTTCGGCTACCTCGCCGCCGAACGCGCGACGTGTCTCTAGGTCCACGCCGTCATTCCGGGGCGATGCGAAGCATCGAACCCGGAATCTCGAGATTCCGGGTCTGGTCCTTCGGACCATCCCGGAATGACGGCCGAGAGCGCGGAACGCCGGCTTTGTGAAACGCGTCCGCTGCGTTATGCAAACAGCCGCACACGCAAAGCCGGGAATCCCATGTCACGCGAGCAATTCTGGTTCTTCCACCCGTTCCGGGTGCGCTATTCCGAAATCGACGGCCAGGGCGTCGTCTTCAACGCGCACTACCTGACCTATTTCGACACCACCATCACCGAGTATTTCCGCGCGCTCGGCTACGATCAATATGCCGATGCCAAGAAGAGCGGCGTCGATTTTCACGTCGTGAAATCCCTCATCGAATACAAGGCGCCGGTCCGGTTCGACTGGGAGCTCGACGTCGGTGCGCGGGTGGCGCGGATCGGCAATTCGAGCCTGACCTTCGAACTCGCGATCTTCCTTAAAGGCAGCGGCGACGCGCTGGTGACCGGTGAGAGCGTCTGGGTCAACACCGATCAGAAGACGCATCGCCCGGTCCCGATATCGAAGGAGATCCGGGACTTGATCGCGACGCGAGAGCGGCATCTGGTGGCGTGAGATTTGCGTTGCGAGAGCGTGACTATCTCCACCGTCATTGCGAGCGAAGCGAAGCAATCCATCCATCCGCGCACGTGGTGACAATGGATTGCTTCGCTTCGCTCGCAATGACGTGGACGGGCCACGGCGCAGATGTTGTAACGCTATCGACCGTCGCGCGCGCCGGCAGCGCAGCAGCGCACCGCGATGCACCCGAACTACAATAACCTCGGCGAGCGGCTCAGGCCGTCTGTCGAAAAGAACTTATGCCTGAAGAACAGATCAAGCTTCACAGGTTCGCCGGTATCTCGCCAGAACAGTCTTTGACCGAGGCTGGCCGCCACCGCGAGGCGATGGTGGCCGCCGATGAGAGTATGGTCATCCGTTGCTTTGGCGATGACCTCGCCGGCTTCGTCAACGATGGTTTTCATGCGCCACCTCCAATGCACCGCGCCGGTCAGCGCAGCCGCGATGGTACGCAAGCTATCTAACCTCGTGCCGGCTCCGGCGTTCCAACCCATGAAGATCACCGCGTCCGTATTCGACATGCGCCACATCGCGCAACGTCCTTGTGTACGGTGTGGTGCATAATCCAGCTGTCTTGGCAGCGTGCCCCATGATCCTTGCAAGGGTTCCTTCACCTTGATCCAGGGAACACCCGAACGGGCTATAGCCGAGGCTCGCTTCGCGTTGAAAAATTAGACCGCTGCTGCTGGGGGCCAAACGGAGATATCCAATGGGTGTGGCAGGCTTGCGCTTCGCGCATGTGAAGAGAACTCTCCGCGTCCGGGCGGTCCTTGTTGGCCTGCTGGAAGAGTTGCCGTATATCTGCCCGGTGGTGGTCGCAGTCGGCTCGACGGTCATGATCGCAATCAAGCTCTGCAAGGATTGGCCGCAGTGAGGTGGCCCGACCATCAAGGCGGGCTCGATCATCTACCGGATTATCTCGATGTGAGCCGTGCCGGCCGCAGGGTGGGCAAAGGCACTTGAGCGCCGTGCCCACCATTCCATCACCGATCGAGTCTCTTGATGGTGGGCACGCTTCCGTCTTCGCTCGTTGAGCCGCGGCGGACACGTTACTTTGCCCACCCACAGACTGTGCGAGCTGCCGTCATTGCGAGCGCAGCGAGGCAATCCACGGCGCCGCATGCCGTGACATGGATTGCTTCGGTCGCTGCGCTCTTCGCAATGACGGTGAGAGAGCGCGGCATGACCACCAGCCCCACCCTACGCCGGCAGGTACCCCTTGATCGCCGGCAGAAAGAAAATCGCGATGTTGATCGCAAAGCCGAGGCTCCAGAGGATCGAGCGCAAGGTTGGGCGGTCGCCGAGATAGGTGAAGACGTAAGCGATCCGCACGATCACGAAGAGGATTGCAAGTTCGTCGATCAGGTGTTGCGGGGCCAGCCGGAATTCCGCCAGCAGCACGGCGACGGCAAAGAACGGAAAGGCCTCGATGCCGTTCTGATGGGCGCCCAGCGCGCGGGCGCGGATCGGGTCCTGGTAGAAGCTGGGATCGCGCGGCTTGGCATTGTCGAAACGTGCGTGGGCGGCCCATTTGACCGAGGCGATCGTCAGCAGATAGAGCAGCAGCGTTCCGAAAATGCACCATTCGGCGATCGTCATGGTTCGTCTCCCCGCGCGCAACTCTCGCGCGCGCGCCCCGCGGCAATTTGGGAAGCGTACCGAACCGGCGGTTGTCTTGACAAGGATGGTGCAACGCGCGAAGCCATCGAAATCATGACCGTGGTCGTCCCCTTTGGCAACGCGAAGCAGGCATCGGCAACCCCGCCGCAGCGCATCGGCGTGCTGCTGGTCAATCTCGGCACGCCCGATACCGCCGATGCCCAGGGCGTGCGGGTCTATCTCAAGGAATTTTTGTCCGATCCGCGCGTGATCGAGGATCAGGGCCTGGTCTGGAAGCTGATCCTCAACGGCATCATTTTGCGCGTGCGGCCCGCTCGCAAGGCGCGCGACTACCGGAAGATCTGGAACGCCGAGCGAGACGAATCCCCGCTGAAAACGATCACCCGCTCGCAGGCCGAAAAGCTCGCCGAAGCGATCTCGGATCGCGAGCATGTCGTGGTCGATTGGGCGATGCGCTACGGCAATCCGTCGATCCGCTCGCGCATCGAGGCGCTGGCCGCGAAAGGCTGCGACCGCCTGCTGGTGGTACCGCTCTATCCGCAATATTCCGCGGCGACCTCGGCGACCGTCTGCGACGAGGTGTTTCGCGCGCTCGCCGGCATGCGCGCGCAGCCGACGCTGCGGGTGAGCCCACCTTACTACGACGATCCCGACTACATCGAGGCGCTTGCCGTTTCGATGTCAGAACATCTCGCGACCTTGCCGTTTAAGCCCGAACTCATCGTGGCGTCGTTTCATGGCATGCCGCAGAAATATGTCGACAAGGGCGATCCCTATCAGGCGCAGTGCGTCGCAACAACGGAAGCCCTGCGCAAGCGCATGGGGCTTGATGCCTCCAAGCTGCTGCTTACATTTCAATCGCGCTTCGGCAACGATGAGTGGCTGCAGCCCTATACGGACAAGACCATCGAAAAACTCGCGAAAGATGGCGTGAAGCGCATTGCGGTCGTGACCCCCGGCTTCTCCGCCGATTGCCTGGAGACGCTGGAGGAGATCGCGCAGGAAAACGCCGAGATTTTCAAGCACAACGGCGGCGAGCAATTTTCCGCGATTCCCTGCCTCAACGACAGCGAGCCCGGCATGGATGTCATCCGCCAGCTCGTTTTGCGTGAGCTGCAGGGGTGGATTTAGTCTGCCGAAGAATTTCCCATAGCTTGCCGCCGTTCGGCTCTAGAGAACATCTGGTGGCCGGCAAATTGTTCCCCAGCTATATAGCGGTAACTCGAGAACAGCCGGCCTGAACCGGCGCCGCAGCTTTGCTGACAAAATGAGAGACCGCGTCCGGCAACGCTCACCTTGCCGTATCTGGAGGACTTTATGACTGGTTTCGATATTTTCGCGATCGCCTTTGTTCTGCTCGTCATTGTCACGCTGTTCGCAGGCGTCAAGACGGTGCCGCAGGGCTATGACTGGACCATCGAGCGGTTCGGCAAATACACCCGCACGCTGTCGCCGGGACTAAACCTGATCGTGCCTTATTTCGATCGCGTCGGCCGCAAGATGAACATGATGGAGCAGGTGATCAACATTCCCGAGCAGGAAGTGATCACCAAGGACAACGCCACCGTGACGGTGGACGGCGTCGCCTTCTTCCAGGTGTTCGACGCGGCAAAGGCGAGTTACGAAGTCGCCAATCTCGAGCAGGCGATCATCGTCCTGACCATGACCAACATCCGCTCGGTGATGGGCTCGATGGATCTCGACCAGGTGCTGTCGCATCGCGACGAGATCAACGAGCGGTTGCTGCGCGTCGTCGACGCCGCGGTGTCGCCGTGGGGGCTGAAGGTCAACCGCATCGAGATCAAGGATATCGTGCCGCCCGCCGATCTGGTCGAAGCGATGGGCCGGCAGATGAAGGCCGAGCGCGTCAAGCGCGCCGATATCCTGCAGGCCGAGGGTCAGCGCCAGTCGGAAATCCTGCGCGCGGAAGGCGCCAAGCAGGGGCAGATCTTGCAGGCCGAAGGCCGTCGCGAAGCCGCCTTTCGGGACGCCGAGGCGCGCGAGCGTCTCGCCGAAGCGGAGGCCAAGGCAACGCAGATGGTCTCCGAATCGATCGCCAAGGGCGATATTGCCGCGCTGAACTATTTCATCGCCGACAAATACATCAAGGCGTTCGGGCAGTTCGCGGAGTCGCCGAACCAGAAGATCCTGATGATCCCGGTGGAAGCCACCAGCGTGCTGTCCTCGCTCGCCGGCATCGGCGAGATCGCCAAGGCGGCGTTCGGCGAGAGCGCGGCCTCCGCGACATCAGCCGCGCGGCGGACGTCCTCGGTGCCGAGCAGCGGCCCGACACCGCCGCCGATTACGCCGCAGCAGTGAGGTCAGGTTTGGAAGATCACTTTGCTTGTTGAGAGGTTCGTGTCATGGCCGAGATGTTTTCGACGTTAGGCACCTGGAATTGGCTGATCTTCGGCTTCCTCCTGATGGCGCTGGAATTGCTGGCGCCGGGTGTCTTCATGTTCTGGCTCGGGCTCGCGGCGCTCCTGACCGGGCTGGTTTCGTTTGCGTTCAACCCGACCTGGCAGACGCAATTGTTGATGTTCGCGATATTCGCCATCGCCGCCGTTCCGGCCTGGCGGTATTTTGCGCGCAGCGCCGGAAGCCGTAACCTGAGCAGCCCGTTTCTCAACAGGCGGACCGAGGCGCTGATCGGCCGCGAATTCACGCTGGAGAAGCCGATCGTCGACGGGACCGGCACGGTGCGGATCGACGACACGATCTGGCGCGTTGCCGGCCCCGACGCGCCCGCCGGCAGCCGCGTCAAGGTGGTGCGAGCCGACGGGGCGAGCTTGACGGTGGCGGCGGCCTAGACTGGTGCGCTCCCTCGCCCCGCTCTTGCGGGGTCGAGACGAGCGAAGCTCGCTCTTAGAGGGTTGGGGTGAGGGGCTCTATCCACAAAGTCGGTGCGAGTTGATGGATCTGCAACTCCGATCAACCTCGCCGGCTCCACCGCTCGGCGAAGTGATGCAGCGGCAGGAAGCTGTCCATCAGTTCCCTGCCGAGCGGCGTCAGGTGATAGCCGTCGCCGGAAAGGAGCTCGACGAGCCCGGCCTCGCGCAGTTCCGACAGGCGGGCCTGCATCACCGTCGGCGAGGCGTCGTCGCAGGCGGTGCGGAGCGCACGCGAGGTTAAGGGGCCGTCGCGCAGCTCCCAGGCGATCCGCAAGGTCCAGCGGCGGCCGAGCAGGTCGAGCAGCGCCATGATCGGGCGCCCGGTCCTGGAGCCGCGAACGGCGCGTCGTTTCGTTCTGGCGGCCGGTTTCGGCATCGGACCCCTCTTGCGTATTGCTACAAATAATGTAGCGTTGTGCTACGTTATTTGTAGCACAGGAGCTCGCCGTGTCCCAGACCGCGCCGCGTATCGCGCCGCTTGAGCCGCCTTATGCAGCGGAGATTCAGAGCCAGTTCGACCGCATCATGCGCGGCGCGCCGCCGCTGATGCTGTTCCGCGTCATCGCCGGCAATGTCCGCGCCTGGGAGAAATTCCGCGCCGGCAGCCTGCTGGACCGCGGCCCGTTGTCATTGCGGGAGCGCGAGATCGTCATCGACCGCACCTGCGCGCGCAACGGCTGCGAATATGAATGGGGCGTGCACGTTGCCGCGTTCGCGGAAGGCGCGCGGCTGACGGAAGCGCAGGTCCGCGCCACCGTGCACGGCGATGCCGGCGATGAATGCTGGTCAGCCGCAGAGCAGGCGCTGATCGCCGCCGTCGATGCGCTGCATGCGCGAGCCACGCTCGATGACGCCGAATTCGCGGCGCTGTCGGCGCATTACGACGAGGCAAGAATATTCGAGGTCATCCTGCTATGCGGATTCTATCGCACGGTGTCCTATCTCGCGAACGGACTGGCGCTGCCGCTGGAGGAGAGCGCGGCGAGATTTCCGAGGTGACGGTGCCGTAGGGTGGGCAAAGCGCAGCGTGCCCACCATCTCCATCGCGTCGTGTCGCGGTGGGCACGCTGCGCTTTGCCCACCCTACGAGACCGTCGAGCTACGCCACGCCTGCGCGGAGAAAATCGTGCAGGTGCACGATGCCGACCGGCTTGTTGGCATCTGTCACGATCAGCGTCGTGATCTTCGAGGAGTTGAGAATCTCCAGCGCCTCGCCGGCCAGCACGTCGCGGTCGATCGTCTTGGGATTTCTGGTCATCACCTCGTCGACGGTGGCCGTCATCAGATCGGGACCCATGTGGCGGCGCAAATCGCCGTCGGTGACGATGCCGACAATATGCCCACGCGCATCGACAATGCCGACGCAGCCAAAACCCTTCGAGGTCATCTCGACCAGCGCCTCGGACATGCTGGTGCCGAGCGGTTTCAGCGGCACCGCGTCGCCGGAATGCATGAGGTCGCCGGTATATTTGAGCATCGCGCCCAGCTTGCCGCCGGGATGCAGCACGCTGAAATCGGTCGAGGTGAAGCCGCGGCCTTCCAGCAGCGCGATCGCCAGCGTATCGCCGAGCGCGAGCATCATCAGCGAGGAGGTGGTCGGCGCGAGATTATGCGGACAGGCCTCGCGCGCCTTCGGCAGCGTCAGCGCGATGTCGGCCGCCTTGGCGAGCGTCGATTCCCGCTCCGCCGTCATCGCGATCACGGAAATCCGGAACCGCGCGGCATAACTGATCAGATTCTTCATCTCCGGCTGCTCGCCGGACCAGGACAGCGCCAGGATGACGTCGTCGGCGGTGATCATGCCGAGGTCGCCGTGGCTGGCTTCGGCGGCATGAACGAAGAAGGCCGGCGTGCCGGTGGAGGCAAAGGTCGCGGCGATCTTGCGGCCGATATGGCCCGACTTGCCGAGCCCGGTGACGATCAGCCGCCCCTTGGCGTTGCGGATCAGGTCGGCGGCGGCGGTGAAGGGGGCACGGAGATCGGATTGCAGCGCCGCCGTGAGCGCGGCGATGCCGCTGCCCTCGGCATCGAGCGTACGCAAGGCCGACTGAACGGCGGAGTCAGCGGGGTCGGTGCCGGATGATTTTGCCATCAGCTGATACGAATGAGCCATGTCTGTTCCAGGGAGGAAGGGGCCACGCCCCAAAACTCTCCATAGCATGGCCCGTCCAGCAATGCGACGCGCGCCGCAGAACTCTCAACGGCTCATTAACCATAATTGTTTTAACTCCATTAACGACATGTGCCGCGAGCCTCGCGGAATGCGTCGAGTAAGTTGCTGTTTTTGTTGGGGTATATTCCATCGTGATGGCGGGGCCAGTAATGGGCCGGAACAGCCGCGCGCGCGTTCTCCGCGCTGCCTTGCCATGCCTTGCGCTGATCGCGCTCTCGGGAACCGCGGCGCAAGCGCAAACCGTCACGCCGGACCTGTTCAGCTCGAGGCGCGCCAGCCAGGTGACCTCGTCGGATTCGCCGCTGCGCCGGACCGCGGCTGAGGTGAACGATCCACTCGCCAGTCCGAAGCTGCAGGAGGATGAGAAGCGCGCGCCATCGCGGATCGGACAGATTCCGAAATACGGCCTGCCGGCCGCAAGCGGCGCCGCCGATATCGGCTACGACTCGCTCAACCGCAAGCGCAAGAAACCGAAATACTATCCGGGGCAGGCGAGGCCGAAGCCGCCGGTCGGCCCCGGCAGTCCGCCGCCGCCGATTGCGTCGAACACGCCGCTGCGGCTCTCGATCCCGCCCTCCGAATCCGCCAACAAGACGCGCCTTGCGCCGGCCATGGCGGGCACCGTGGTCGGTCAGCCGCCGCGCAAGCGCCTCAGGATCGACGACGATCCGTTCGGCGCCGTCGGCGATTACGCCGGCAGTTTCCTGATCAAATCAGCGGTCGAATTGTCAGGCGGCTACGACACCAATCCGGGCCGGCTCGCCGCCGCGCAAGGCAAGCCGTTCTACGTGATCGCGCCGGAATTCCTCGCCGTCTCCGACTGGGAGCGCCACGCGCTGGTCGCCGATCTCCGCGGTTCCTTCACCGGCTACGGCAGCACTCTCACGCCGAACGCGGACGGCACGCCGCTATCGGCGCCGCTCGATATCGACCGGCCGAATTTCGTCGGCCATGTCGACGGCCGGCTCGACGTCAGTCGCGACACCCGCGTGGGCGCGCAGGCGCGGCTGTTCGTCTCAACCGACAATCCCGGCAGCCCGAACGTGCAGACGGGGCTCGCCAGATATCCGATCTACACCACCCTGGGCGGCACCATCGGCGTCGACCAGACCTTCAACCGCCTGCAGGTTTCCGCCGGCGCCACCGTCGACCGCACCGACTACACCTACTCAAAGCTCACCGACGGCACGTCCAGCAGCAATGACGACCGCAACTTCAACCAGTACGGCGGCGTCGGTCGCGTCAGTTATGATTTGAAGCCGGGCATAAAGCCGTTCGTCGAAGTGCAAGGGGACAGCCGCGTGCATGACCTCAGGCTCGACCGCAACGGCTATGCGCGCGACTCCAGCGGCGGCTACGTCAAGGGCGGCACCAGCTTCGAATTCTCGCGGCTATTGACCGGCGAAATCGGCGTCGGCTACGCCGCGCGCGACTATGTCGATCCCAGGCTTGATCGCCTGGCAGGCTTGCTCGTCTCGTCCTCGCTGGTGTGGACCGCGACGCCGCTGACGACGGCAAAATTCTATTCCGACACCACGATCACGGAAACCACGCTGCCGGGCACGTCGGGCGTGCTGACGCACATCTACACCGTCGAAGTCGACCACGACTTCCGCCGCTGGTTGACCGCGATCGGCAAGTTCACGTGGGGCTCGCTCGACTATCAGGGCAATCCTCGGCGCGACAAGATTTACATGCTGTCAGGCGAAGCCATCTACAGGATGAACCGCAACCTCTGGCTCCGCGGCACGCTGCGGCGCGACTGGCTGGATTCGAACCTGCCGGGGAACAGCACGGCATCGACGGTGGTGATGCTGGGGGTCAGGGTGCAGAACTGAGGGACGCATAATTCCTTTCGATTCCGGGAAGGCGATTCTTTGGCCCACGGCGAAATGCAAACAAGAACCCCGGCACTTCGGCCGGGGTCCTGAAATATCGTGACAGGCAGTCGTCCTTTACGGGCAGGGACGGCGGAGGCCGTCGCGGCCCAGATAGGTCATGCTATTGGGATCGAACGAACGGTAGCGCTGCATGCAATAGCTGATGGCATCGCGCCGCTGCTGCTCGGCGGCGCTCGCCGCGATCGCGCCGCCGATGATGGCCGCGCCGACGCCGATGCCGACTGCGGCGCCGACACCGCTACCTCGACCGCGTCCCCAACCGCCGCCCCGGCCTCGACCCCAGCCGCGCTGTGCGAAGGCCGGAGAGACGCCCGCTGCAACAAAGGCGCCGGTCGTGGCAACCATGCCGAACGCGTACATGAATAGCAGGGCACCGGCCGCCAATACGCGTGTGATGCGCTGGCGTACGGAATGGCCCATTCCTTGAGTTCTCATATATTGCCGCCTTTCTCCATGCTTCCAGATAATCATGCCCACCTGAGGAGAGATGGGCGTTGATCCGGATCCAGCGAGGTTGCGGGCAATCCGATGAAGTGTCCATACACATCGCGGAATACGTGGGCTGACCCGCGCATCCATCAACCCTCGTCAGATGCCCGTTCGAGGTTCGAGCGAAAGAAGGCCATCACTGCCGGGCTGAGCCCGGCGATGGCGGCCGTTACCGCGGCAGCGTCGTCGACCCCATCAGATACTGATCGATCGCCCGCGCACACAGGCGACCCTCGCGGATCGCCCAGACCACCAGCGACTGGCCGCGGCGCATGTCGCCGGCGGAGAAGACGTTGGGCAGCGAGGTCTTGTAATCGGTCAGATTGGCACGGACGTTGCCGCGCTGATCGAGGTCGACGCCGAGCGTCTTCAGCATGCCTTCGTGCACGGGGTGCACGAAGCCCATGGCCAGCAGCACGAGCTGTGCATCGAGCTCGAATTCGGTGCCGGGCAGCGGCTTGAACTTGTCGTCGACCTTCACGCAGTGCAGCTTCTGCACCTTGCCGTCGACGCCGGAGAATTTTTGCGTCAGCACGGCGAATTCGCGCACGGCGCCTTCGGCCTGGCTCGACGAAGTCCGCATCTTCAACGGCCAGTTCGGCCAGGTCACGCCCTTGTTCTCATGCTCGGGCGGCGCCGGCATGATCTCGAGTTGCGTCACGGACTTGGCGCCCTGCCGGAATGACGTTCCGATGCAGTCCGAGCCGGTGTCGCCGCCGCCGATCACGACGACATGCTTGCCGCCGGCCAGGATATCCCTGACAGCGCCGAGCGGTTCGGAGGAAACGCGGCGGTTCTGCTGCGGCAGGAAATCCATCGCAAAGTGGATGCCGTCGAGCTCGCGCCCGGGAATCGGCAGATCGCGGCCGGCTTCGGCGCCGCCGGTCAGCGCTACGGCGTCATACTGGTTGAGCAGTTCGCGTGGATCGATCGCGCCTTCGGAAGTGCCGCCGACATGGACGCCGTAATGGAACGTCACGCCCTCGGCCTCCATCTGCGCCACGCGGCGGTCGATGACGTGCTTTTCCATCTTGAAGTCGGGAATGCCGTAACGAAGCAATCCACCGGCCTTGGCGAACTTCTCGTAGACATGAACGTCATGGCCGGCGCGCGCGAGCTGCTGCGCGGCCGCAAGGCCGGCGGGGCCGGAGCCGACGATCGCGACCTTCTTGCCGGTCTTTTCCGGCGCGACTTCCGGCTTCAGCCAGCCATTGTCCCAGGCACGGTCGACGATGGCGCATTCGATGGTCTTGATGGTGACCGGGTTGTCATCGATGTTGAGCGTGCAGGACGCCTCGCACGGCGCAGGGCAGATGCGGCCGGTGAACTCCGGGAAATTGTTGGTCGAGTGCAGGTTGCGCGAGGCCTCTTCCCAGTTGTCCTGATAGACGAGGTCGTTGAAGTCGGGGATCTGGTTGTTGACCGGGCAGCCCGGCGTGCCCGGCGCCACCGAACCGGTGCCGTGGCAATAGGGAATGCCGCAGTTCATGCAGCGCGCGGCCTGCTCGCGGGTGTCCTTCTCGCTCAGGGGAATGACGAATTCGCGATAGTGCTTCAGCCGCTCTTCGACCGGCGTGTACTTGCGGTCGTGCCGGTCGATCTCGAGAAAACCTGTGATCTTACCCATTAAACCTGACGTCCCTGCGTCTCTCGTTCGTATTCGTTTCCCGTCGCTCCCCCGTCATTGCGAGGAGCGCAGCGACGAAGCAATCCATATTTGCGGTGCGGAGGGATGGATTGCTTCGCTGCGCTCGCAATGACGGGCGTGTGTAACTAGGCCCCGATCGCGATTTTCGGCTCGGCGTCGGCGTTCGCCTTCATTTCCTTCAGCGCGCGGCGGTATTCCACCGGCATCACCTTGCGGAATTTCGGCAGCCAGGCCTTCCAGTTCGCGAGGATCTCGGCGGCTTTCTTCGAGCCGGTCAGTTTGGCGTGGCGCGTGATCAGCACGTGCAGCCGCTCGACGTCGGAATCGAGCAGGTTCTGGAACACGTCGACACGGCCATGCGCTTCGAGATCGCCGGAGTGGTGATAGGTGTTGGCGTTGATCAGCTCTTCCGACAGCACCGGCTCAAGCTCGACCATCGCCATGTTGCAGAGCTTGGCGAAGTCGCCGGCTTCGTCCAGCACATAGGCGATGCCGCCCGACATGCCGGCCGCGAAGTTGCGCCCGGTCTTGCCGAGCACCACGACGATGCCGCCGGTCATGTATTCGCAGCAATGATCGCCGGCGCCTTCGACGACCGCGACCGCGCCCGAGTTACGCACCGCAAAGCGTTCGCCGGCGATGCCGCGGAAATAGCATTCGCCCTCGATCGCGCCGTACATCACCGTGTTGCCGACGATGATGGATTCTTCCGGCACGATGCCGGAATTCCTCGGCGGCTTGACGATGATGCGGCCGCCGGAAAGACCCTTGCCGACATAGTCATTGCCTTCGCCTTCGAGGTCGAAGGTAACGCCGCGCGCCAGCCACGCGCCGAACGCCTGGCCCGCGGTGCCCTTCAGGCTGACATGAATGGTGTCATGTGGCAACCCGGCATGGCCGTAGATCTTGGCCACTGCGCCCGAGAGCATCGCACCCGCAGAGCGGTCGGTGTTGTTGATCTCTTCCTCGATTTTCACCGGCGCGCCGCGATCGAGCGCAGCCTGCGCCCGCTCGATCAGGCGGCGGTCGAGCACCTTCTCCAGATGATGGTCCTGGGCTTCGGCGTGATAGATCTTCTGGCCCTTTTCCTCCTTCTGGCGGACGAAGAGCTTTGAGAAATCGAGCCCCTTGGCCTTCCAATGCGCCACCAGCGTGGACTGGTCGAGCATCTGGGTCTGGCCGACCATCTCGTCGAACTTCCTGTAACCGAGCTGCGCCATGATCTCGCGGACTTCCTCGGCGACGAAGAAGAAGTAGTTAATGACGTGCTCGGGCTGGCCGGTGAAGCGCTTGCGCAACACCGGATCCTGGGTCGCGACACCGACCGGGCAGGTGTTGAGGTGGCACTTGCGCATCATGATGCAGCCAGCCGCGATCAAGGGCGCGGTGGCGAAGCCGAACTCGTCGGCGCCAAGCAGCGCGCCGATCACGACGTCGCGTCCGGTGCGGAAGCCGCCGTCGACCTGGACCACGATGCGGCTGCGCAGCCGCTCGCGCACCAGCGTCTGGTGGGTTTCGGCGAGGCCGATCTCCCACGGCGAGCCCGCATGCTTGATCGAGGTGAGGGGAGAGGCGCCGGTGCCGCCCTCGAAGCCTGCGATGGTGACGTGGTCGGCGCGCGCCTTGGCAACGCCCGCGGCCACCGTGCCGACGCCGATTTCGGAAACCAGCTTGACCGAGACCTGACCGTCCGGATTGACGTTCTTGAGGTCGTAGATCAGCTGCGCCAGATCCTCGATCGAATAGATGTCGTGATGCGGCGGCGGCGAGATCAGGCCGACGCCGGGCGTCGAATGCCGCACGCGGGCGATCGTCGCGTCGACCTTGTGGCCGGGCAACTGGCCGCCTTCGCCGGGCTTGGCGCCCTGGGCCATCTTGATCTGCATCATGTCGGAGTTGACGAGATACTCCGTCGTCACGCCGAAGCGGCCCGAGGCTACCTGCTTGATCGCCGAGCGCATCGAATCGCCGTTCGGCATCGGCTTGAAGCGATCGGCCTCTTCGCCGCCTTCGCCGGTGTTCGACTTGCCGCCGATCCGGTTCATCGCGATCGCAAGCGTGGTGTGCGCTTCGCGCGAGATCGAGCCGAACGACATGGCTCCCGTGGCGAAACGCTTGACGATTTCGCTGGCCGGCTCGACCTGGTCGAGCTTCACGGGCTTGCGCTTCTCGTCCTCGGCGGTCTTGAGCCGGAACAGGCCGCGCAGCGTCAGCAGCCGCTCGGACTGCTCATTGAGGATCTTTGCGAACGCGCGGTAACGCTCCTGCGAATTGCCGCGCACGGCATGCTGCAGCGTCGAGACGGATTCTGCCGTCCAGGCATGGTCCTCGCCGCGGGTGCGGTAGGCGTACTCGCCGCCGACGTCGAGCGCGGTCTTGTAGACCTGCGCATCGCCGAACGCGTCGGTGTGGCGGCGCGCGGTTTCCTCGGCGATTTCGGCCAGGCCCACGCCCTCGATGCGGGTGTGGGTGCCGGCAAAATACTTGGCGACGAAATCGGCCTTCAGCCCGACCGCGTCGAAGATCTGCGCGCCGCAATAGGACTGGTAGGTCGAGATGCCCATCTTGGACATCACCTTGAGCAGGCCCTTGCCGATCGACTTGATGTAGCGCTTGACGATTTCATAGTCGTCGAGCGAGCCCGGCAGGCGGTCCTTCATCGCGATGATGGTTTCGAACGCGAGGTAGGGATTGATCGCCTCGGCGCCGTAGCCGGCGAGGCAGGCAAAGTGATGCACTTCGCGCGGCTCGCCCGATTCGACGACGATGCCGACCGAGGTGCGCAGGCCCGTGCGGATCAGATGGTGATGCACGGCGGCGCAGGCGAGCAGCGAGGGGATCGGAATCCGGTCCGTGCCCGCCATGCGGTCGGACAGGATGATGATGTTGACGCCTTCGCGCACCGCGCCTTCGGCGCGCGCGCAGAGTTCGTCGAGCACCTGCTCCATCCCGGCCGCGCCGAAGCCGGCATGGAAGGTGGTGTCGAGCGTGCGCGACTTGAAATGCGTGTCCGCAACTTCCGAGATCGAGCGGATCTTTTCCAGATCCGCGTCGGTGAGGATCGGCTGGCGCACCTCGAGACGCTTGGTCGAGGCCATGCCCTGCAGGTCGAACAGGTTCGGCCGCGGCCCGATGATCGAGACGAGGCTCATCACGAGTTCCTCGCGGATCGGATCGATCGGCGGGTTGGTGACCTGCGCAAAATTCTGCTTGAAATAGGTAAATAGCGGCTTCGGCCGGTTCGACAGCGCCGAGATCGGCGTGTCGTTGCCCATCGAGCCGGCGGCTTCCTCGCCGGTCGCCGCCATCGGCGTCATCAGGATGCTGATGTCTTCTTGCGAATAGCCGAACGTCTGCTGCCGATCGAGCAGCGGCAGGTTTGAGCGCATGCCCTTGACGGGCGCGGCGGGCAATTCCTCCAGCACGAGCTGGGTACGATGCAGCCAGTCGCTATAGGGATGGCTCTTGGCCAGCGTCGCTTTGATCTCGTCGTCGGGAATGAGGCGTCCCTGTTCGAGATCAACCAGGAGCATCTTGCCCGGCTGCAGCCGCCACTTGGTGACGATCTGGTCCTCGGGGATTTTCAGCACGCCCATTTCGGACGCCATCACGATGCGGTCGTCCTTGGTGACGAGATAGCGTGCCGGACGCAGGCCGTTGCGGTCGAGCGTCGCGCCGATCTGGCGACCGTCGGTGAAGGCGATGGCGGCGGGGCCATCCCACGGCTCCATCAGCGCGGCGTGATATTCGTAGAAGGCGCGGCGCTGCTCATCCATCAAGGGATTGCCGGCCCACGCTTCCGGAATCATCATCATGACCGCGTGCGGCAGCGAGTAGCCGCCCTGCACCAGGAATTCGAGCGCGTTGTCGAAGCACGCGGTATCGCTCTGGCCTTCATAGGAGATCGGCCACAGGCGGCTGATGTCCTTGCCGTAGAGCTCCGAATGCACGGAAGCCTGCCGCGCCGCCATCCAGTTGACGTTGCCGCGCAGCGTGTTGATTTCGCCGTTATGGGCGATCATCCGGTAGGGATGCGCCAGCGACCAGGTCGGGAAGGTGTTGGTCGAGAAGCGTTGATGCACCAGCGCCAGCGCGCTGTCGAAATCCGCTTCATGCAGGTCGGGATAGTACTTGCCGAGTTGGTCGGCGAGGAACATGCCCTTGTAGATCACGGTACGGCACGACAGCGAGACCGGGTAATAGCCGGCCATGCCGCGGTCGCGGCGCTGATAGATCGCCTGCGAGATCGACTTGCGCAGGATGTAGAGTCGGCGCTCGAACTCGTCCTCGGACTTCGCCGTGCCGTTGCGGCCGATGAACACCTGCATGTGATAGGGCTCGGTCGGCTTGACGGTGACGCCGAGCGAAGCGTTGTCGGATGGCACGTCGCGCCAGCCGAGCAGCACGAGGCCTTCTTCCTTGATCTGTTCGGCGATGATGCTCTGGATCACCTTTCGCCACGCCGTTTCCTTCGGCATGAACAGCGCGCCGATCGCGTAGTGGCCGGGCTCCGGCAGCTTGAAGCCGATCTCGGCGGCCTTGCGCGAAAAGAACGCGTGCGGGATCTGCACCAGGATGCCGGCGCCGTCGCCGGCGCGCGGATCGGCACCGACGGCGCCGCGATGCTCGAGGTTGCAGAGAATGTTGAGCGCGTCGGAGACGATCTGGTGCGACTTGCGACCCTTGATGTTGGCGATGAAGCCGACGCCGCAGGAATCCTTCTCCATGCCGAGGTCGTACAGGCCTTCGGCCGGCGGGCGCCAGTCGTGCTCGCGCCAGGAATCCTCAAGCAAAGTGTCGGCCGGTTTCGAAGCCGCGGTCGCCGACAGTGCTTCTGCCACGATATTTTCGCGCTCGAATTCCGACCCGCTCATTTCATTCCTCTCACAAAGGCTAAGGGCCTCACCGCATCGTCGGCGCACCATGGACGCTTGCGGCACCCACCGGGCCACCGCTCGTCCGCCGCGAGCCGCAATTTCTTAAATTCAGGCCTGGGCGTTCAACGTCCCTGAGGAACGGCCTTGCCTGCACTGCCCTGACGCTCGTGGCGCCACGGTTTCGTTGCAATCCCCATGCCGGGAAAGCTCCGCAATTGAGACAGTGATACTGTCCTAACTTCGACCATGCCAAATTTTTATCTATCACACAAGCGCGTGAAAGTCCTCGCCCGCATGCGGATTGGCGGCTCGCGGCCGGGGAAAAGCCGCCAGTAGGGCTTTGCGGCAGCAGTGCGCCCCGATCCGGCCCAAGGACTGCCGGATTTCGTAACGAAATTGGCCGCGGGCCGGCAGGCGAGAGAGCGAAATGCTCCCGGTCGGGCCTGGTGGCTGCGGGCTTACAGGAGCTTTCAATAATGAAGTTGTTCACGGGATCTTTGGCGGCGGGATTGATCCTTCTGGCTGCAGGCGCGCAGGCGCAGGTGCCCGGGCCTGATGGACGCTCGCTATACAGGGCGGCGTCGGATTTCGAGGCCCCCTATGCGGTGGCGCCGCAGCCGGCTCCCGGGCCGTATTACGAGCCCGGACCGCGCTACGGCTATGGTCCCGGCCCCGGCCTGTTGCCGTCGACGGAGGTCTATTCCGTGTTGCGCGACAATGGTTTCTCGCCGCTCGGTATCCCGAGGCTCCGCGGCTTTGTCTACACGATCGCGGCGATCGACCGCGGCGGCGAGGGGGGACGGCTGGTGATCGACGCGCGGAACGGCCGGATCATCCGCTTCGTGCCACGCTACGGCATGGGTGACGATTTCTATGAAGAGCATAGTGCGCTGCCTGGAACTCCAGGAGTTCCGCCGCCGCTTGCTCGTGCGACAGTCACGCCGGCCCATGTCCAGGCGGCGCCGGCCAACGTCCAGGCCGAGCCGCGGCCGAAGCCGGCCCCCAAGGTTGCGAGCCGCACGGTGCCGGTGCCGAAGGCCAGCCCGATCGCAGCCAAGCCTGCGGCGGCTCCGGTGCAGCAGCAGGCCACGGCACCCGTGCCGAAGCCGACCGAAGTTCAGGCCGCGGCTTCGCCGACGACGACGGGATCGGTTCCAGCCAAGCCTGCGCCGAAGATTGCGCCGACGCAGGAGATGCCGAAGGCACAGGGGCTGGAGTAGACTAACAATCGCGACGTCATTCCGGGATGGTCCGAAGGACCAGACCCGGAATCTCGAGATTTCACGCTTCGCGTGCCCCGGAATGACGTGCAAGACACAGCAACAAAAAAACGCCCCTGCCTTGCCGGGGCGTTTCCGTTGCGACGGCTATTCATGCTGACCGGCAGCGGCCAGGATCAGGTCGGCGACCTTGTCAGCTTGCGAGACCAATGACAGGTGGCCGGCGTCCAACTCGACCGTCGTCGCGTTCATGCGCTTGGCCAGAAACCGCTCGAGGTCGGGATTAATGGTGTAGTCCTGCTTCGATACTGCGTACCAGCTCGGCTTGCTGTGCCAGGCGGCTGCGGTGGTGCGGCCGGCGAAAATGGAAGCCGCCGTCGGCCACTGCACGGCGTAGAGGACTTCCGCCGTCTTGTGGTCGACGCCATTGGCGAAATATTTCAGGAAAGCGTCCTCGGAAAGTTTGGTGAAGCCGTCATGCTCCTGAACGCCGGCGCGCGCCGGCCCCGCTGGAAATTTCTGCGACAGCGCGACGAAATCCTCGCCTGCGTCGGGCGCGCGCGCCGCGATATAGACCAGCCCCGTGACCTTCGGATCGGTCCCGACTTCGCTGATGACGGTGCCGCCCCAGGAATGCGCCACCAGCACGGTCGGGCCGTCCTGCTGCGCCAGCGCGCGGCGCGTGGCAGCGACCGAATCTGCCAGCGAGGTCAGCGGATTCTGGACCGCGGTGACATGAAGTCCCGCTGCCTGCAGCCGCGGAATGACTTCCGACCAGCTCGATCCGTCAGCCCATGCGCCGTGAACCAGCACGACGTTTTTCACCTTGACCGGTGCGGCGGCCTGCGCCGGCGTGGCGAGTGCGCCGAACGAGCCTGCAAACACACTGGCGGCGAGCGCCGCAACGATCTGTAACTTCGTCATCGATCTCTCCTGGTTTGATATCTCTGTTGAAGTGCGGGGTGCGAAAGTGAGTACGTCGCCGAACTGCAAATGTTACGCGTCTCCGAGCCACCGGTGCCGGTGCGCGCGATGAAATAGTCGTTGCAGGGGCGAACATCATTTAAATTCGCTGTTAATCAGCGGATCGCGCCGTCTCTGTCATGAGCGCAAAAAAACGCCCCGGTCTCCCGGGGCGTTTTCACGTTCGGCCAATATCAGCCGAAATTCTCACTGCTTAAGCGGCGACGGAAGCGTCGACCACCTGCGGAGCCTGTGCGCCGGAGTTGATCGGAATGCTGCGCGGCTTCTTGGCCTCCGGGATCTCGCGGACGAGATCGACGTGGAGCAGGCCGTTCTCGAGCGAGGCGTTCTTCACCTGCACGAAATCGGCAAGCTGGAAGATGCGCTCGAAGGCGCGCGCCGCGATGCCGCGATAGAGCACTTCGGATTTGTCGTTGCCGTTCTCATTGGCCGACTTCTCGCCCTTGATCGTCAGCGTGTTTTCCTTCGCGACGATCGAAAGCTCGCCTTGCGCGAAGCCGGAGACCGCAACGCTGATGCGATAGGCGTTCTCGCCGGTGCGCTCGATGTTGTAGGGCGGATAACCGGGGCTGCCGTCCGAGGTCACCTGATCCAGCAGGTTGAAGAAGCGGTCGAAGCCGACGGTGGAACGATAAAACGGGGTGAGGTCGTAGGTACGCATTAGGGTAGTCCTCCATTGAGCGACTGTTTCAATTAACCCGCCCGCCATCGGGCCGGGCCGTAGTCTCGTGCAGCCTTAGTTTTTGGAGCCGTGGGTTTCGGTTCCGAAACACTGGTAGCGGCCTGCACAGAAGTGATATGGGAGGGGTGAAACGACGTTCAAGAGGGGCGAAACGGGCCCCTTTTTTGCGCCCCCGCCTTGAATTCCAGACCTTTTCACCTAGCCGGTTCCTTCGCATGACGCTCGTCTCGATCCCCGCCAATCCGGTTCCGGAGGATGTCGTCTCGGGCACCATCAAGACGCCCGACGGCGCGGAATTGCGGTTCGCGCGCTGGGCGCCGCCGGCCGGGCGCAAGGGCACCGTCTGCGTCTTCACCGGGCGCAGCGAGCCGATCGAAAAATATTTCGAGACGGTGCGCGACTTGCGGGACCGCGGTTTTGCGGTGGCGATGATCGACTGGCGAGGACAGGGGCATTCCTCGCGCCGCCTGCGCGACCCTCGCAAGGGCTATGTCCGCGATTTCTCCGATTATGAGGTCGATGTCGAAACCTTCGTGCAGCAGGTGGTGCTGCCGGATTGCCCGCCGCCGTTCTTCGCGCTGGCGCATTCGATGGGCGGCGCGGTCATGCTGCGGGTCGCGCATGCGGGAAAGCGCTGGTTCGACCGCATGGTGCTGTCGGCGCCGATGATCGACCTGCCGGGACGCAGGACCTCGTTCCCGACGCGGGCGCTGCTTCGGACCATGCGGTTGATGGGGCAGGGCGGCCGCTACGTGCCCGGCGGCAGCGATGCGCTGACCGGAACGGAATCCTTCATCAACAACCCCTTCACCAGCGATCCCGTGCGCTACGCCCGCAACGCTGCGATCCTGGAAGAAGACCCGACGCTGGGCCTCGGTTCGCCGACGGTGGCCTGGGCCGATACCGCGTTCAGGGCGATGCATACTTTTCGCGGGATGAACTACCCGTCCGAAATCCGCCAGCCGATCCTGATGCTGGCCGCCAGCAACGACAGCATCGTTTCAACGGCCGCGATCGAGGAATTCGCCTATCACCTGCGCGCCGGCTCGCATCTGGTGATCGCAGGCTCCAAGCACGAGATCCTGCAGGAGCAGGATCGCTATCGCTCGCAGTTCTGGGCGGCGTTCGACGCCTTCGTGCCGGGCACGCCGCTGTTCAAGTAGTGCTCAGCGCGAGGCCGGCTTGGGCAGCCGTGCTGTGATCCGTTCCGGCAATCGCCGCTCGACGAACAGTGTCCTGACTTCGGCGACGCTGAGATAGCGCGCCTCGCCTTCGCCCTTGCCGAGGATTTTCAACAGCACCGGCCATTCGCCTTTCATCAGGATCGGGTAGTACCAGCGCGCCGCATCGCCGTCGCGCTTGATATTGGCTGCCATGAAGGTTTCGATCTCCTTCGCCGTCAGCCCGGTCTCGATGCCCCCGGCGGGGTCCTTGCAGTCCTTGCCGAAGGTGGCGAGGCGGTCGATTTGCTCTTCGTGGACCTTGGCCGCGGCATCGAGAATGCGCGAGCCGCCACCGTGCTTGTCGAGCGGGCCGTCGCGCAGTTGATCGAGCACGGCGCCCGAGGTCGCGCTCTTGAATACGCGCCCCGGCCCGAGGCCGTTGGCGATGACGGCGACCATCCAGGTTGCTATCCGCACCTTCTTTTTACCAAAGCCGGTTTGTCCGCTCGCGTCCCCGACGATTTCGGAGAGCTGCGGGAGCGGCACGACGTCGCCGCCGACATAGCCGTTGGCGACCAGCGCGCGCAAAAACGGGCAAGGGTTATTGGGTGAAACGGGAAGCTGCCCGGCGAGCGCAGTGCCCGGGGCGGAGGCAATGGGATGATCCGACATGGTTCAAATCCTCAAAGGCGCCGAATATGAAAAAGGGCCTGTCCCCCGTGCGGATGACAGTTCTGAAAAGGAAATTCGGCGGCGCGCTACTTCAGGGTGTGGGCAAGTCTTGGCGGGATTTGGCGTCGTGTCAACCGACCGCCTTACACTCTCGTTCAGGAATCGGCGGCAAGCTTCGGAGAGGATTCGACGAGAGTCAGTTTGCTGAAGGGGACGCCGGCTTTCATAAGGCCGTCGCGGTAGTGGGCGACGTCGGCCGCCGACTTCCAGTGAAAGTTCCGCAAGTGCCGGTCGACGGTCAGGCTTGGATAGTTGCTCAGCAAGACCTCGGTTGCACTTGCCGCTTCCGCGGTTCGTCCCGATTGCGCGAGGGCTGCCGCCCGTACCGCCAGCGCCTGGAGATGGTTGGGATTCACATAAAGCTGCTCGCGCGCCCAGGACAGCGACGCGTCATATTGGCCGAGCAAATAATGGCTGAACGCGTTCACGGCCGCCCATTGATAGCGGGGATCGTTGCTGCCGCTTTGCGCCGCCATCGTAAACAGTTCGATCGCGTGCCGGTGTTCGCCGGACACCAGATGACACACGCCAAGCACGCCGCGGGCGCCCATGTCGTATGGATTGAGTGAGACCGCACGCTTGGCGGCATCCATCGCCGCCTCGTAGTGCCCTTCCGCCGCGTGCACATAGGCGAGGATCTGAAACGCAAAGGACGAACGAGGATCGAGCCGGACGCTGCTCTCCGCGAGGGTCATCACCGAATCCCAGACTTCGCGCGTGCCCTTGATCCAGCCGAGCTGGATGCCCTGGGCCTGGACGGTGGCGAGATAGGCGCGCGCGATCGACAGCGTCGGATCGAGCGTGATGGCTTCCTTGAACAGCCCGATCGAGGTTTCGACGTCGTCCTTGGTCTGCAAATAATAGTAGGACAGCCCCTTGAGGAAACGATCCCATGCGGTGATGTCGTTCGACGAGGAACGCGGCGGGGCGGAGGCTTCCGCCCGGTAGATTTCGGCTGCGATCGCCGCCGACAGGCTGGTGGTGAGTTCGTCCTGCATCGCGAACAGGTCGCCCATGTCGCGGTCGAACCGGCCGGTCCATAATTGCTCGCCGGTTTCGGGCGCGATCAACTCGGCGGTGACGCGGATCTTGCTCGCCGCGCGGCGCACCGAGCCCTGGATCAGGTAGGTGGCATCGATCTCGCGCGCGATCAGGCGCGTGCTCACGTTCTTGCCCTTGAACGGGAAGGTCGAGTTCCGGGCCAGCACCCGATAGAACGATTGCAGCGAGAGCGCGTGGATCAGGTCCTCGGTCAGCCCGTCGGAAAAATACTCGTCCGCGCTTTCGCTCAAATTCGCGAATGGGAGCACGCCCACGATCGCGGTGCGATATTGGGCAGGCAGGTTTGTGACCGACGTCTCAGACGCGGCCTTGCGCGCGGGGCCGGCGGCGTCAGTGCCACCGGGCTGCCAGCTCCAGACGTGGATCGGTTCCTCGATGTTCTTGAACCGGTAGGGACCGGCATCGACGAAGGTGACGCTGAGGCGCTTGCCCGCCTCATGGCAGGCCTTGCCCGAAACCGCCACGCCGCCGGGGGCGGCGACCGATTCGAGGCGGACGGCAATGTTGACGTCATCACCGAACACCTCGTCCTCGTCGGCCATCACGTCGCCCATGTGAATGCCCATGCGGAACTGCATGGAGCGATCGGCGGGCAGGTGTTCGTTTCGTTCGGCCATCACCATCTGCATGGCGACCGCAGCTTCGATGGCGCCAACGATGGAAGGAAACTCCAGGAGGAAGCCGTCGCCGGTGTTCTTCACCAGGCGGCCGCCGTGATTGAGGATGATCGGGTAGATCGCGCTTCGATGGGCCTTGAACGTGGCGTGCGTCCCCGCTTCGTCGGCCCCCATCATTCGGGAATAGCCGGCGACGTCAGCGCAGACGATGGCTGCCAGGCGTCTCTCCATATCCCCTTATATCCCCAACGGCGCCGGAATTGGCAGGATAACCACTACGCGGTCGGCCAACCAATTCCAATGTTTATAAAATATGCGCAATCTGGTGGAAGGCCGATTTGATCATGATAGTACTGCAATCCTTCCGGATTGGCATTGGTCTCAGGTGCAAGGGAACCCGTTAACGATGGTAAGTGCGCTCGGCATTCACGAACTCTGGCTGTTCATCCTCTCCGGGTTGTTGCTCAACATCACCCCGGGGCCGGACACGGCCTACATCATTGGCCGCAGCATCCAGTTCGGATGGCGAGGCGGAGCGGCGGCGGTGACCGGGATCTGCACCGGCTGCCTCGTTCACGTGTTCGGTGCCTCGATCGGCTTGTCGGCACTGTTAATGGCGTCATCCGCAGCCTTTACTGTCCTGAAATGGGCGGGCGCCGCCTACTTGCTGTTTACGGGCGTGCAGATGCTGCTGTCGCGCTCGCGTCCGCTGGCGGAAGCAGCAGCCACAGGCAATGGCTCGGCAGGCAACGAGACGTCGCTTGCCCGCGTGTTCTGGCAGGGCGCCCTGACCAATGTGCTCAATCCGAAGGTGGCGCTGTTCTTTCTGGCGTTCCTGCCGCAATTCGTGGCGGCGGAGTCTTCCCACAAGACGGTGGCCTTCCTGGTGCTCGGCCTGATCTTCATCACCACCGGCATGTTGTGGTGCTTCGGCATCGCCGCCTTCGCAGCCAGGGCCGCCGGCCGTATCCGGCAATCGACCACCGCGATAGCCTGGGTCAACCGCGCGCTCGGCGGGCTGTTCGTCTATCTTGGTATCCGCGTGGCGATGCTGGAGGCGCGTTGAGGCCCGATTCGCCTATCTGGCGAATTCCCTGGCGAGAAATGAGCGGGTCTCCGGCACGGCTTCCGGGAAAGCTACGACATCAACTTCGCCAGCGCATTGGTGGCGAGGTAGAGGCCGAGCACAATCATGCCGATCTGGAACCAGCGCCGGAAGATCTCCGGCTGGAGCCGCGTCCGCACCGCCTGTCCGATAAACATGCCGGCAAAGGACGCCGCCATGGCGACCGCGCCGGGCAGTGCGGTTGCACCCGTCAGCAGGCCGGCGCCGGTGAGGTTGAGACCAAGCGCCAGGGTCGCGACGGTGAAGAACACGCCCAATGCCTGGATCAGCTCTTCCTTCTCCATGCCGATCGCCTGCAGGAACGGCACGGATGGAATGACCTGAACGCCGGTCGCCGCAGAAATCATGCCGGTGATCACTCCGACGATGCCGCCGACCCATTTTTCGTTTTGGCGGGCGACGGTGAAATCGAATTTGCACAGGCCGATGATGGCATTGATCGCCAGCAACAGGCCGAGCGCGATGGTGGTGTAGCGCGCATAGGGGCCGGTCAGCGACGTCGCGTTCAGCCAGATGCCGGCGGCTGTTCCGGCCAGCAACGGCCATAGCCGTCGGAAAATGTCGCGCAAGTAAGGGCCACCGAAGGTTTGCCAGATGTTGGTGACGATCGCCGGGACGATGACGATGGCGATCGCCTGGGCCGGCGGCATCGACACCGCGAGCAGTCCCATCGACACCGTCGGCAGGCCGAGCCCGAGTGCGCCTTTCACGAAGCCCGCGAGCAGGAAGGTGGCGGTGACGAGGAGAAGCAGGGAATCGAACATGCGGGGGAGATTGACCTATCGGCGTAATCGGCACAATCTGGAGGTTACGGAGGCAGCCTTCGGAGAAAGCGAAGGCATGGGCCTCTCCCGTCATTGCGAGGAGCGTAAGCGACGAAGCAATCCACCTCTCTGCCTGCCGCGCGATGGATTGCTTCGCTTCGCTCGCAATGACGGCTTAGCTGCGGCGGCTATGCCCAAGGAATCCCGATGCGTTTCGATCTGGTCGATCTTCAGCTCTTCGTTGCAGTGGCGGAGACGCGCAGCATCACCAACGGCGCGGCAAAGGTTCACCTTGCACTGGCCTCGGCGAGCGAGCGGATCAAGGGACTGGAAGAAGCGCTTGGCGTTGCGCTGCTGACGCGCGGTCGTCGCGGCGTCGAGCTGACGCCGGCCGGCGAAAGCCTGCTCGATCACGCGAGAATAGTGCTCCACAATGTCGAGGCAATGCGCGGCGATCTCTTAGCCTTTGCCCGTGGCGCAAAGGCCACCGTCCGCTTCCTCGCCAATACATCGGGACTTTCGGAATATCTGCCGAAGGCACTGGCTGCCTTTCTGGCTGCGCATCCTCACATTTCGATCGACGTGGAGGAGCGCGAAAGCGCGGAAATCGCCCGCGCCATCGTCACCGGTTCCGTCGATCTGGGGCTCGCCGCCGAGCACGCGCTGCCTGATAATATCGAGCGGACGCCGTTCAGCGAAGATCGGCTGGTGCTGGTTGCCGGGCGGGACGACGAGCTGGCGAACCGGCGGCAGGTCGATTTCAGCGAAGTGGTGCAGCGCGATTTCGTCGGTCTGATCAGCTCGATCGCGCTGCACACTCATATCAGCGGACACGCGGCGCGTCTCGGCGCGCGTCTGCGCTTTCGCGCGCGGTTGAACAGTTTCGATGCGATCGGCCAGATGGTCGCCGCCGGCATTGGAATCGGCGTGATGCCTGAAGTTGCGGCGAAACGATGTGCGCGATCGATGAAGATCAATGTCATCAGGATCAGGGATTCCTGGGCCAACCGGAAGCTCGTGATCTGCGCGCGGAGTTTTCGGTCGCTGCCCAGGCCCGCGCAGCAACTGGCGGACCACCTCCGCAAATCTGCGCCACGTTGAACATGTGAGGAGAGCGAATGCCGAGGTCTGGGAAGCCCTGCGGTTTCACCTGGCCGAAGCAAGGCCGGCGGCCTTGATGACGCGCGCCCATTTTTGGGTCTCGCTTCCGATGTAGTTGCGGAAATGCCCCGGCGTGTCGCCGGCGACCGTCAAACCCTGATCGGCAAGCTTTTGCCTCACCTGCGGATCGTTCATCGCCTCGTTGGCGAGACGGTTCAGGGTGTTGACGATCGCCTCAGACGTTCCGGCCGGCGCGAGCATGCCGTACCAGTTTTCGATCAGGAGATCGGGCATGCCGACCTCCGCGGTGGTCGGCACGTCGGGCGAGGTGGGCGCGCGTTTCGGCGCGCCGAGCGCTATCGGGCGCAGGCTGCCCGCCTTGATGTGCGGCAACAGCACCGGCAGATCGAGGAACGCCATCTGCACCTGCTGGCCGAGCAGGTCGTTGATGGCGGGTGCGGCGCCGCGGTAGGGCACGTGCACGATGTCGATACTGGCGGTCAGCTTGAGCAGTTCACCGGCAAGATGCGGCATGCCGCCGACGCCGGCGGATGCGAAATTAAGTTTGCCGGGCTGTGCCCTGGCGAGCGCGATCAGTTCCTTCATGTCGCCGGCGGGCACGTTGCTGGCGACGACAAGCATTTCCGGCACCGTCGTCACCAGCGTGACGGGTGCGAAATCCCTCGCCACGTCGTAGGGCACCTTTTCCATCGTCGGGTTGATGACCAGTGCGCTCGCGCTCACGATTCCGATCGTGTAGCCGTCGGGGGCCGCCTTGGCGATCGCGTCGGTGCCGAGCACGCCGGCCTGACCGCCACGATTGTCGATCACAACCGGCTGCTTGGCGATTTCCGACATGCGCTGGCCGACCACGCGCGCGATGATGTCGTTGGGCCCGCCGGCCGGGAATGGCACGATCAGCTTGATCGGTTTTGCGGGGAAATCCTGCGCTGCCGCCAGCGCCGGCAGCAGCACGGACAAT
The DNA here is from genome assembly GCF_001693515.2 of Bradyrhizobium paxllaeri. Lineage (NCBI taxonomy): Bacteria > Pseudomonadati > Pseudomonadota > Alphaproteobacteria > Hyphomicrobiales > Nitrobacteraceae > Bradyrhizobium > Bradyrhizobium paxllaeri. The sequence goes on along the minus strand of NZ_CP042968.1, from coordinate 7,020,604 downwards.
CCGATGAGAAGCACGCGAAGAGCCTTCATGGAAGCCTCCGGTCACTTGTCGTGGCCGGGCCAATCCCGGCTGTTCAGTCTTTAAGTGCAGCCATCGTCAGGGATGCGGTCGTCCGTGTCGTAATGCTCACTTCGTCGTCACGACTCCCGCGTCCTTGATCACCTTCGTCCACTTCCTGGTTTCGCTGTCGATAAAGCCGCGGAAATGTTCCGGCGAGTCGCCAACCAGCGTTGCGCCCTGGGCTGCAAGCTTTTCCTTCACGGTCGGGTCGCGCATCGCTTCGGTCGTGATCTTGTGCAGGTGAGCGATGATCGCCGGTGGCGTGGCGGCGGGCGCCACCATGCCATACCAGTTCTCGATGATCATGCCGGGCATGCCGGCCTCGGCGGTGGTCGGTACTTCCGGCGCCGTCGGCGCCCGCTCGGGCGCGCCAACGGCGATCGGCCGCAGCGCACCCGCCTTGATCTGTGGCAGCAGCACCGGCAGGTCGAGGAACGTCATCTGCACCTGCTGTCCCAGCAGGTCGTTCACCGCCGGCGCGGCGCCGCGATAGGGCACGTGCACGATGTCGATATTGGCCGTCAGCTTGAACAATTCGCCCGCCAGATGCGGCAGGCTGCCGGGACCGGACGAGGCGAAATTCAGTTTCCCCGGTTGCGCCTTGGCAAGCGCGATCAGTTCTTTCATGTCCTTGGCGGGGACGTTGGTTGCGACCACCAGCATCTCGGGCACGGTGGCGACCAGCGTCACCGGCGCGAAATCCTTCAGCGTGTCGTAGGCGACCTTTTCCATGCTCGGGCTGATGGCGAGTGCGCCCGCGCTGGAGATCGCGATGGTGTAGCCGTCGGGCGGGGCTTTTGCGACCGCGTCGGTGCCGAGCACGCCGCCCTGACCGCCGCGGTTGTCGATCAGCACAGGCTGCTTGGCAATTTCGGACATGCGCTGGCCGATGACGCGCGCGATGATGTCGTTGGGGCCGCCGGCGGGGAACGGGACGATCAGCTTGATCGGTTTTGCGGGGAAATCCTGCGCCGAGGCCGAGGTTGGTAACAATAAGACTGGCAACGATACGGGCGATAATAGCAGCGTCAGTCCAGCAAGCAGCCTACTCAGCAGTCTCATAAATGCCCCCCGATGGCGCATCTGTCGTGCGCGTTGGCTGCCATCGTACGCAATGAACAGCGCGATGCAAGGTCCCGTCGGTTGCAGCGGGAGCTAGAGCATCGATCCTGATAGAATCAGAACCGAAGCTCTAGATTCTTGTTTTGACGCGTTTTCTTCACGCGAACCGGTATCCACTTCGCTCGAAAACGCTATAGCTGCGTCAGGCAGCAGCTCGTCCGTATGCGCGAGCTACGCGGCTGTATTCTAGCTGTTGAGCAATTTCAGCGTGGCCTCGTGCACGCGGGCGTCGCCGGCGGCGACGATGCGGCCGCCGCTCTGGGCGGGCTTGCCTTCCCAGTTGGTGACGATGCCGCCGGCGCCGGTGACGATCGGGATCAGGGCCGCGATGTCGTAGGGCTTGAGTTCGGTCTCGACCACGAGGTCGAGATGGCCCGCCGCCAGCATGCAGTAGGAGTAGCAGTCGCCGCCATAGCGCGACAGTTTTACTGCACTCTCGACCCGGCCGAAGATTTCGCGGTCGGCCGCGTTCATCAATAGAGGACTCGTGGTGAAAGAAGTCGCCTCCTTCAGCGAGGCGCAGCGGCGCACGGTCAGCCGCCGTTCGCCTGACGGCCCGGAATAATGTGCCGAGCCGCTGTCGCCGGAAAAGCGCTCGCCGATATAGGGCTGATGCATCATGCCGAACACCGGTGTGCCCTTGTGCAACAGCGCGATCAGGGTGCCCCAGATCGGAAATCCCGCGATGAAGGATTTGGTGCCGTCGATCGGATCGAGCACCCAGACATAGTCGGCGTCCTCGCGCTCGTTGCCGAACTCCTCGCCGACGATGCCGTGCTGGGGAAAATTCGCCTTGATCAGGCGTCGCATCACCGCTTCAGCGGCGCGGTCGGCCTCGGTGACCGGGTCGAAATCGCTGGCGCTCTTGTTGTCGATCGAGAGCGAGGTCCGGAAGAACGGCAGGATGGTCTCGCCCGAAGCCGTGGCAAGGCGCCCGATAAACGCTGTGAAATCGATGACCGTCACGGCTGTCCCTTACCGCAATAGAAATGTCGGCCTATTGCCTATCCCAATCCGGGCGGCGGCGCACGACCAACGCTGCGTTATTCCCACCCGTCTTTGAGGGCTGACTTTCGAATCGGCTTTCGAACGGGCTTCGTTTAGGCGTGGATTTTTGGTTAGCCCGGCCATCACAAAGTTGCGAGTTTTGGCATACCAGCACTGCAGTGAACACGGAACTGGTCGCGCTTAACACGTAGGTCTTTGATATTACTTCATTAATTTAAGATGCCGTCGGTGTTGCCGATTCGCCAGACTGGACCCTGTTTGCAACGAAATGGATCCGAAAACTCTTGCCTTTTGTGCAGCGCGGTCGCATATTGTTGCGGTGCGGTAGCGCCTCGCGCTATCGCTGCCCTCCTTGGGCGTTTCCTCCCTAGACTTGGGCCGCTTGTTCATTCAAGCGGCCCTTTTTTCTTTTTGGGCAGAGACGTCATTCCGGACGCCGCGCAGCGGCGATCCGGAATCTCGAGATTCCGGGTCTGGTCCTTCGGACCATCCCGGAATGACGATCCAATCTTTACTCCGCCGCCGCCTGGAACGGGCCGAGATCGCCGAGCGGCACTTGCGCCAGTGCGTCCGCCAGCGCAGCGAAATCGGCGGCTACCTGCGCAAAGCGCGGGCTGCGCTCGCGGCGCCGCTCGTCCATGTAGATCGCGCGGTTGAGTTCGAGCTGCACGGTGTGCAGGCCGCTGGCCGGGTTGCCGTAGTGCTCGGTGATGAAGCCGCCGGCATAGGGCTTGTTGCGCCCGATCGAATAGCCGAGCTTGCTCATGACCTCCTCGACAACGTCGGGCAACAGGCTCGCGCAACTGGTGCCGTAGCGGTCGCCGATGACGATATCGGGCCGCCGCGGCTCGTCGCGGGACACGCCAACCGACGGCATCGAATGGCAATCCACCAGGATCACCGTGCCGAACGCCTGATGGGCCTTGTTGATCAGCCGCCGCAGCGCCCGGTGATAGGGCTTGTAGAGCGCTTCGATCCGCCCCAGCGCCTCGTCGACGGAAAGCCGCTCGCGATAGATTTCCTGCCCGTCGCCGACCACGCGCGGGATCGTGCCGAGGCCGCCGGCGACGCGCATTGAGCGGGAATTGGCGAAGCTCGGCAGGCGCCCGGTGAACATCCGCGGATCGAGCTCATAGGGCTCGCGGTTCACATCGACATAGGAGCGGGGGAAATTGACCCGCACGGTCGGAAAACCCCGCTCGCAGAGGCCGCCGATCAGTTCGTCCATGAACGAATCCTCGGAGCGGCGCAGCGCCGCAAGGTCGATCCGGGAAGCGTTGAGGAATGCCCGGGGATAGACCGAGCCGGAATGGGGGGAGTTGAAGATGATCGGCGCCCGCCAGCTCGCCGGCTCCACGATCTCGAACGGGGGCGACAGCTCGCCATCAAACTGGGTCATCGTCGGGCGCCGTCCCTTGAATGTCCGCATTCCCTTCCGCCGCGATCGATCAAGCAACCGATTCTGCGTGAAGGACAGGGTTTTGTAAGGATGCATTGTCCGTAATCGTAATCATTCTGCCAAGCGAAAAAAGCCGTCATGCTCTCAGAAGGTGTCGCAATTGCCCGAAAAGCGCCGCCTTGATCGCTCCTGATGCGCGCCGCTAAAAAAATAGCTCTGCCTGCTACCGCCAAGAAGCCGTTACCTTTCACCCGAAATTTACCCTCTATCGGGCTTAGTGAGCGGAATGATCCTCCAAGCCGGGTTCGACGACTGACCGCCATGCACAAGATCCTCCTTGCCGAAGACGACAACGACATGCGCCGCTTTCTGGTCAAGGCGCTCGAAAACGCCGGGTTTCAGGTCTCGCCCCACGATAACGGCATGTCGGCCTATCAGCGGCTGCGTGAGGAGCCGTTCGAGATGCTGCTGACCGATATCGTGATGCCCGAAATGGACGGTATCGAGCTGGCGCGCCGCGCCTCGGAACTCGACCCCGACATCAAGATCATGTTCATCACCGGCTTTGCCGCCGTGGCGCTCAATTCCGATTCGGAAGCACCCAAGAACGCCAAGGTGCTGGCCAAGCCGGTTCACCTCCGCGAATTGGTCAGCGAAGTGAACAAGATGCTGGCGGCCTGATTCGGCGGCCATTCCGCGCGAAATCACCTCAGAAATTACTTCCAAGCGTCCTTGCGGGGGCGCTTTGGAGCCGATATACGGACCCCACCCAATACGAATAAAGCTGGAGCGGGATGACTGGTCGTCCCATTCTAGGGCACGTAGCTCAGCGGGAGAGCACTACCTTGACATGGTAGGGGTCACAGGTTCGATCCCTGTCGTGCCCACCAGCCTTCGCTTGCTTCGCAAGCTACGGCTCGGCAAGCCAGCCTCTGTTCCATCGTAGCGAAGCAAGCGAAGGCTGCCTCGCCGAAGCCATTGGCGAAGGCGGGCTCATGCCGCAAGCTACGTTCAGAATGATCATTTAGATCGCTCGCCAACCTCACGCCGGCAATCCCGCCTTGAGCAATCCCGCCTCGTGGCGCGCGCGGTCGGCCGCCTGCTTGTAGTGCTGGGTGGCGAGATAGGTGGCCACCGAGAAACCGGGCTCGAGTTTCACGACCTCGGCGGCATGTGCGGCGGCCGCAACGCCGTCGCCCATCTGCGCGAAGATGGCGGCGAGGAAGGCGTGATGGGTGAAGTCCGGCCGCGTGATCCGCGCGAACGCCTCGGCGGCCTCGGCAAATTTCTCCGCGCAATAATATGCGCGCCCGAGGTGGTTCCAGAAGCGTTCGGGGTGGAACGGGTTGAGGCGCATCGCCTTCCTGATCCAGTCGATGCCTTCTTCCGGCCGTCCCACCCAGGTCAGAAACTCGCCCTGCTGCACCACGACCAGATCGTAGTTCGGGTTGAGTGCGAGCGCCCGCTCCTGGTGATAGGCCGCCCTGTCGTGATCGTCGCGCGTCAGGTTGACCGCGGCGAGGATGCGATGAACGTCGCTGTCATTGTCATCGAGCGCCAGCGCCAGCTGCAACTCGGCCGCCACCTGCCGGAACCTGGCATCGCGATCTTCGCACCATCCGTAGACCCAGGTCTGACCCAGCACGCACGCCTTCCAGGCATGGGCGTGCGCATAGTTCGGATCGAGCGCGATGGCGCGGTCGAGCAGGATCTGCGCCTCCGCATTGTCCTCCCGCCGCGAGCGGTGGTGCAGCACCCTGGCGGCGAGCACGCATTCATAGGCCGCCATGTTGTCCGGTCGCTGGCGCTTCGCGCGTTCCTGCGTGGCGGCCTCGACGCGGCCGGGAAGCGTACTGACGATGGCGCCGGTCACCTCGTCCTGGATCGCGAAGATATCCTCGAGTTTGCGGTCGTAGCGTTCCGCCCAGACATGCCGGTCGGTTTGCGCGTCGATCAGCTGCACGGTGACGCGGACGCGATCGCCGACCTTGCGCACGCTGCCTTCGAGGACGTATTCGACGTCGAGCTCGCGCGCGACCTCCTGCACCTTCACCGCCTTGCCCTTGTGCACGAAAGCGGAGTTGCGCGAGATGATGAGCAGATCGTGGAATCGCGACAGCTCGGTGATGATGTCCTCGGTGAGGCCGTCGGCAAAGAATTCCTGTTCCGGATCGCCGCTCATATTGACGAGCGGCAGCACGACGATGGACGGTTTTCGGGTCGTGCTCGTCGCGGTCGCGCCGGCTTTGCCGCTCATCATGCGAGCCTCGGCGGCATCCTGCTCCAAGCGCACCCGAAAGACGTGGATCGGGCGGGTGATGTTCTTGACGCTCTGGTTGCCGAGATCCTCAAAGGCGATGTCGCCAAGCCGGTCGCCGACCTGATCGCGCACCGCGGCCGAGACGCAGATCCCGCCCGGATCGGCGAGCACTTCGAGACGCGCCGCGACGTTGACGCCATCGCCGAAGATATCGTTCTCCTCGATGATCACGTCGCCCAGATTGATGCCGATGCGGAACTGGATCCATCGCGCCGGCGACACATCGGCATTGCGCCGCGCCATCCGGCGCTGCACCTCTGCAGCGCACGACACCGCGTCCACGACGCTGTGAAACTCCACCAGCATGCCGTCGCCGGTGGTCTTGATGATGCGGCCCCGGTTCTTGGCAATCGAGGGATCGATGAGCTCAAGGCGATGGGTTTTGAGGCGTGCGAGTGTCCCCGCCTCGTCGACCTCCATCAGCCGGCTGTAGCCGACCATGTCGGCGGCAAGGATCGCAGCGAGCCTTCGCTCGGGTCCGGGCGCGTCCATTTTCGCCTCGCTGACAGGCAGTCTAGCAGATCTGCCGCGCCGGCCCAAGGTGAGCAGGTGTCGCCGGCTGGCAGCATCGGGAGTACCCACTCCAAATTGCAGTGATTGGGTCAGGACAGGTGAAGGTGGCGCGATTGCGGCGCGCCGAGGAGGTGGATGCTAGTTCCTCAGCGTGTGACTTATCCGGGTCACCACGCCGTCCCATTGGCGCTTCTCGGCGGCGGGATAATTGATCATCACGCAGTTCATGGCGCCGTTGCCGCGGTTGCAGCGGTTGTACCAGATGCGGTCCTTGCGGATGCTGGAGACGACAAAGAAGTCCGGCGTAATGCGCTTGTAGATGATGCCGGCCGGCGGGTTTTGCTTGGCGAGGAACGTGGCAGGCGAATCGTTCTCGGGATTGGGAACGGACTGCACCGTCAGGTCAGCGCGGCGGTCTTCGGTGAAAAACCGTCGCCCTGTTCCGCCTTCAGGCGGTCCGGCATCGCTGGTGAAGATCGAGACCGGCATCTCGACGCTGGTCCCGGTGCTCGCGATCACATATGGCCGCCACTCCGTATTGGCGGCGATGGCGAGCGTTGGAACGAAGCTCAAGGCGACGAGAGCAGCGTAAAAGTGCGGCGCAGGCATGAAACGATCTCCGGTTCGATTCGAGACAATCGAATCCATCGAGGTTCGTTCCAGCTTGCGGACATTTCTAGGGCGCAGCCGCGTCCGCGATATGCTTCCCCGCGATATACCCAAACGTCAGCGCGGGGCCGAGCGTGATGCCGGCGCCGGGATAGTTGCCGCCCATGATGCTCGCCATGTCGTTGCCGGCGGCATAGAGGCCGGCGATGGGCCGGCCGTGTTCGTCCAGTGCCCGCGCATGCGCGTCGGTTTTGATGCCGGCATAGGTGCCGAGATCGCCGATCACCAGCTTGATCGCATAGAACGGCCCGTCCTTGATCGGCGCGACGCAGGGGTTCGGGCCGTGCAGCGCATCGCCCTGGTAGCGGTTATAGGCGCGCGATCCCTTGCCGAATGATGGATCGCGTCCCTCCGCCGCTGACGCGTTGAACTCGGCGATGGTTGCCTCGAGCCCGTGTCTGTCGATGCCGGTGCGGTCGGCGAGTTCGGCGAGCGTGGTGCCGCGCTTGAGATAGCCGGTGGCGAGATGATGGCGCAGCGGCATCGGAAACGGCGGCACGCATCCGAGGCCGTATTTTCGCAAGGCGTGGTGATCGCAGAGGAGAAACGCCGTGATCTCCTCGCCGGGCTTCGCCGCCTTCGCCATCGCCTGCACGAAGTCGTGGTAGGAGTTGCCTTCATTGGCGAAGCGCTTGCCGTCGCGCATCACGGCGATGACGCCAGGTTTGGCGCGGTCGATGAAATGGGGCATCACGCCCTTGCTGCCATCCTTGCGCTCGGTGATCGACACCGGCACCCAGGCCGCGGCATTCGGCAGCGTATCCTCGATGCGACCGCCCGCGGTCTCCGCCAGTCGCAAACCGTCGCCAGTATTGCCGACGGGACCGGGGGAGAAATGCTCGGTGCCGCCTGGGGCGTGCGGGAACATCGCCTTACGCCGTGCGACGTCGTGCGGGAAGCCGCCGCAGGCCAGCACCACGCCGCGCCTCGCATTGACGCGGATCAGCTTGCCATGGCGTTCGACGACCGCACCGCGCACCGCGCCATCCTCGACGATCAGTTCATGCACCGGCGACGACAGCCACAGCGGTATCTTCAACTCAAACGCGGATTTTGCGAGACGCCCCGCCAGTGCATTGCCGTTGGTCAGCGTCATGCCGCGGCCATGGCGCATCACGTCCATCGCATGCTTTGACAGGCGCTTTGCCACGTAAATCGCCGAGGTCAACGATTTGGTCGCGCGCATGAAATGCACGATGTCCTTGCCGGAGCCCAGCATCATGCCGAACACCGTGAGTTCGGGCAGGGGGCTGCCGATATCCCTGATATGCTCGCCGAGTTCGCGGCCGTCGAAAGGCCGCGCCACCATCGAGCGGCCGCCCTGCGCGCCGCCGGGCGCTTCGGCGTGATAATCCGGAAAAGTCAGCGGCATGTCGAAGCGTACGGCCGTCTTGGTCGTGAAGAAATCGACGGCCTTCGGTCCTTCGCTCAGGAACGCGTCGACGCGTGCGGCATCAAAGCTGTTGCCGGCCTCATGCCGCAGATAGGTCTTTGCCTGGTCTGGACTCTCCTCGATGCCCCACGCTTTCGCCAGCGACGTGCCGGGAATCCACAGCCAGCCGCCGGAGCGCGCGGTGGTGCCGCCAAAGCGCGGCTCCTTCTCGACGACGAGGACATTGAGGCCGTGGTGCCCGGCCGTGACCGCCGCCGACAGGCCGCCGCATCCCGAGCCGACCACCAGCGCATCGCATTCGTAAGTTTCTTGTTCGTTGCCTGCCACGCGATACGTCCCTGTCTATTTTTCGGCGGACATTTGGAGGTGATCGGTTTCGTCTGTCAATCGCGGGTTCCTTCCTTCTCCCACAAGGGGAGAAGGGAAGAGGCAACGTGCCGTAGCGAACGATGCGCTCAATTCCCCGTCTCGAACGAACACATCGCGCCGCCGCCGGTCTTCTGTCTGATCTCGGCTGGATCCAGCGTGCAGTTCAGTTTCGAAAGGCTTTCGTACACGGACCCTGCGGCGCCATCCGATGGCACGCCGGCCATGGCTTCGGTCGCGAAGATCTCGCTGGCGCGCCGTCCGGTGATGGTCTGCTTGGCGCCCTTGAAGGTCAGTTCGCAGGAGCGCGCGGTGATGTCGACATTGCTGACGCGGCAGACGATCTTGTCCGCGGTGACCGAAATCTTCTTGGCGTAGCGCACGCCCGACTGCCCGACGAACAGCGCCGAGACAGCTTCGCGTTCATCCGAGGTCAATAGCGGTGAATAGAGCGCGACTACGCCGGCCAGCGCCAGCGCGGCCTGTCCGTTGGCCGTTGCAGGGGCGGCCGATGCACTGGACGCGCCGCATGCGAGAAGCGAGATGGCGAGAACCGCCAGCCTGCCGAATTTGATCTTCATTTCATCCCCCAATCGCGGCCGCCCGTTGCGCGGACATTTGGATAGGGATGGCTTTGTCTGTCAATCGCGAGGAGGTTTTCCTTCTCCCACAAGGGAGAAGGGAAACCGCTGTGCAACTTGGGCAGGGCCGCCCCTCAAGTTATGCGCTTGCGCAGCCACGGCATCGGCGGCACAGTTGCGGGCGCGGCGCGAAGACCGCCAAGAAATCGGCAAGAAACAGCATCCGAGGAACCTCCATGGCGGCCACGCGGATCGACTGCGATATCCATCCCGCGGTGGGCGGCACCCGCACCACGCTGCTGCCCTATCTCGACGACCACTGGAAGGAACAGGTGGTCAGCCGCGCCATCGACGGCCTCGATCTCAACTCCTATCCGCCCAACATGCCGTTCACCGGTCGCGCCGACTGGCGGCCGGCCAATGGCAAGCCGGGCAGCGACCTCAAGATGGTGCAGCGCGGCGCGTTCGACCAGCTCGGTTCAAGCCACGCGATCTGCAATGTCGTCTACGGCGCGCAGGCCGTATTCGATTCCTATATGGCGGCCGGCTTCTGCAAGGCGATCAACGACTGGATCGCGGCCGAATGGCTTTCGAAGGATCCGCGGTTGAGCGCGTCGATTGTCGTGCCGATACAAGCACCGGATCTCGCGGTGGAGGAAATCGAGCGCAGGGCCGGCGACAATCGCTTCGTCTCCGTGCTGGTGCTGGCGCAGGGCGAGACGCTGCTCGGACGCCGGCATTACTGGCCGGTCTGGCAGGCGGCCGCGAAGCACAAATTGCCGGTCGCGATCCATGCCGGCAGCGCCTATCGCACCGCGCCGAGCTCGATCGGCTGGCCGTCCTATCGCTACGAATATTATCTAGCCGAAGCGCAGGCGTTCCAGGCCCAGCTATTGAGCCTGATCTATGAGGGCGTGTTCGGCAAATTTCCCGATCTGAAGGTCGTGCTGATGGAGTCGGGCGTGAGCTGGCTGCCGGCCTTCATGTGGCGCGCCAACAAGACCTGGCGCGGCGTGCGCGTCGAGGTGCCCTGGGTTGAGCGTGAGCCGGCCGCGATCATTCGCGACCATGTCCGCGTCACCATGCAGCCGTTCGATGGTCCGCCGGATGCCGCAGGCGTCGCCGACGTCATCGAGCAGATCGGCTCCGACAAGATGTTCCTGTTCGCGTCGGACTATCCGCATTGGCAGTTCGACGGCGACGACCCGATGCCGCCGCATCTGCCTGCCAGCATCGCCTCGCGCATGTGCGCCGACAATCCGCTTGAGACCTTTCCGCGGCTGAAGCTCGCTGCATAGTTTTGCAAGGAGGATCGCATGAGTGACGTCATCGACCGCCCCATTCTCGCCGAGGAAGTCGCGGCCCAAAGCCGGCTGCGCATCATCGATTGCGACGTGCATCCGAGCATCCGCGCGCATGCTGATATCGAGCAGTTCTTGCCAAAACGCTGGCAGGAGCATTTGCGCACCTATGGCAGCCATTTGCGCACGCCCTATATCGGCACCACGCCCTATCCGCGCTCCTCGCCCTTGATCGCGCGGCGCGACGCCTGGCCGCCGACCGGTGGGCCTCCGGGCTCCGATCTCGATTTCATGCGCAAGCAGCATCTCGATCCCCTTGATATCGAGTACGGCATCCTGCAGGTGCTCGATCTCTTCATCTTCTCGCAGCAGAACCTGGAATTCGGCGCCGCGATCCAGCGCGCCATCAACGACTGGCAGCTCGCATTCTGGTCCGATCGCGACCCGCGGCTGAAGGCCTCGATCCTCGCCGGGCAGGACGACACGACGTTCGCGATCGCCGAGATCGAGCGCTGCGCGAAAATCGGCCGCTATGTGCAGATCAACGTCTGCCCGCGTGCCAACGAGCCGCTCGGCCGCCGCCGCTACTGGCCGATCTATGCCCGCGCGCAGGAATTGGGTTTGCCGCTCGGCATCCATGTCGGCGGCTATGGCGGGCATGCGCCGACCGGCGGCGGCTGGCCGTCCTATTATGTCGAGGAGCACCAGTCGAACGCGCACACCATGGCGGCGCAGCTGACGAGCCTCGTGCTCGAAGGCGTGCCCGAGCGCTTCCCGAACCTGAAGATCGTGTTCATCGAGGGCGGCTTTGGCTGGATCCCGTCCGCCACCTGGCGCATGGACCGGCACTTCGACGCGTTCCGCAGCGAGGTTCCGCACCTGAAGCGCCGCCCTTCGGAATATGTGAAGCAGCAGTTCTGGTTCACGACGCAGCCGATCGACGAGCCGGATGAGGCAAAGCATCTGCGCTCGCTGATCGAATGGGTCGGCGCCGATCGCCTGCTGTTCTCGTCGGATTATCCGCACTGGGATTTCGACGATCCGCGTTACGCCTTCAAGACGCCGCTGACGGAGACCGAGCGCCGAAAGATCTTCAACGGCAATGCGCGTGCGCTCTACAAGCTCTGACAGGATCACATGGCCCGCCACATCGTCGCCCGCACGTCAGACATTCCCCTCGGTGGCAACAAGGTGTTCGGCGTCGAGGGCCGCGACATCGTCGTGTTCCATGTCAACGGCGAGTTCTTCGCGCTGCTCAATCGCTGTCCGCACGAGGGCGCGCCGCTGGAGAAAGCCGCCTGCGTGGCGCGGCTGACCTCGCCGGAGCCGGGTGTCTACCAGCGCTCGCGCGTCGGCGAGTTGTTGCGCTGTCCGTGGCACGGTTGGGAATTCGACATGCGCAACGGGCAGTCGTATTTCGATCCGAAGCGGGTGAAGGTGCGTTCGTATCCGGTCGCGGTCGAAAGCGGCGAGGAGTTGCAGAAGGGGCCATACGTGGCCGAGACGTTCCCGGTGCGCGTCGAGGACAGCTACGTGATCGTAGAGGTGTAGTCCGTAGGGTGGGCAAAGGCGCATTTGCGCCGTGCCCACCGTTGAACACTCCGCTCGTAATGGTGGGCACGCTTCGCTTTGCCCACCCTACGACTGAACTCCTTTAGCGGGACGTGATATGACCCATCGCATGTTGTGCCGGCCGCCCTTGAAGGTTCTCGCCTGGCTCGTCGGGTTGCTGTGTCTGTCGGCGACGGGTGCCGACGTCGCGCATGCCTGCACGTGCGATTCAATCTCTCCCGCCCAGGGTTTTGCACGCACCCAATACGTCTTCACCGGCAAGGTGCTGGAAGTGAAGGACCACACCTGGACCGTGGATGTCGATCGCGTCTGGAAGGGCGCCGACAAACTGGCTTCCCGTGTCAGGCTGCTGGACGTCTACAAGGACATGGATTGCGAATTTTACTTCGAGCCGGGCCGCGCCTACCTCTTCTTCGCGATCGTGGCGAAGAGCAGCCGCTATGTGTTCTATCAACCCGAGGTCTGCAACTTGACCAGCGCATTGCGCTCGAAGCGCGCCGCCGGCCCGAACGGCCAGGTCTGGCTTGAAGATTTGATCGTGGAGAATTACGGCCCCGGCGAGCCGCCGAGAGCCGAAGATCCCTGGAAACGCCTGCAGGATCACGACCGCGATACTCGAGACTGACCGTTATCTTCTGTAGGGTGGGCAAAGGCGCACTTGCGCCGTGCCCACCATCTTTCCGCGTCCTCGGCTTGAATGGTGGGCACGCTGGCGCTTTGCCCACCCTGCAACTCTAATCAAACTTCCCGGTCAGCCCATCGACCATCGCGCGCACGATGGCTGCGATCTCTTCGCGCAACGCCTCGACCGGCACCGCGATCAGTTTCTGTTCGAGGCCGAGCAGCACCATGCCATGCACCGCGGAGAACAGGCTGCGCGCCGTGACGCCGAGTTCGGCCGGCGTTCGCGTTGGAAACAGTTCGGCGAGCGGGTGATAGATGTGGCGGAACAGATTCATCTGCTCGCTGATCGCCCATTCCGGCACCGGCTTGCCCGGCGCCATCCGGTGTTCGAACAGCGCGCGCCACAGTTCGAGATTTTCGGCGGCGAAGTCGCAATAGGCGACGGCGATGCGCACCAGCGTTTCGCGAGGCGAGGCGGGGCCGTCGCCTTCGGCCGATGTGAGCGCGGCGTCGAGCCGCGCCAGCGTGCGCGATCCGACCCGCAGGATCAGTTCGTCCACGTCCTCGACGAGGTTGTAGACCGCGCCGTTGGCGACGCCGATGTCCCGGGCCAGATCGCGGGTTTTTAGGCCGGCCAATCCCCCTGCGGCAATCCGTTGCTCCCCCGCCAGAATCAGGGATTCTCGATTAATGGCTCGTCTTTCCAATGCTTTAGACATTTTTCACCTGCTTTGAGCGATGCTCAAAATAATTCTTGAGCAATGCTCAAGATGTGCTACAAGTAGCTCATGAGCAGTGCTCATAACACAGGGAGCTACCGATGTTCAAAACTGTTTTGACGCTTTTCCGGGGCAGCGTGGCTGTCGCGGGGGAAGAATTGGAGGACCGCGCGGCGCTGCTCATTCTCGATCAGCAGATGCGCGACGCAGCCGCCGCCGTCGAACGATCCAAGCGCTCGCTGGCGCTGGCGATCGCAGGCGACCAGCAGGAAGGCCGTCGCCTCGACGCCACCAATGCCCGGATCGCCGATCTCGAAGTTCGCGCCACCGCCGCCCTCGATGGCGGAAGGGAAGATCTCGCCCGCGAGGCGGCGCAGGCGATCGCCAATCTCGAAGCCGATCGTGATGCCGCGATGACCGCGCGGACGCTGTTCGCGACTGAAATCGCGCGCATGAAGCGCCAGGTCAGCACTGCCGAGGCGCGGATCACCGAGCTCGAGCGCGGCCGTCGCATCGCCCGTGCGGCCGAAGCCGTTCGCAATCTTCGCAGGGGCGGCATCGAAGCGGCACGTCCTTACGAATCCACGCTGCCGGAAGCGGAGAACACGCTCAAGCGCCTGCGCGAACGACAGATCGAAGCCCAGGCCGCCGCCGACGCCCTGGTCGAACTCGACGCCGCCAGCGGTCCGCTGGCGACCGCCGAAAAGCTCGCCGAACAGGGCTTTGGTCCTCGGCTCAAATCAACCGCGGACGACGTGCTCGCGCGGCTGAACGCCAAACGCACGCAAGCTGCCTGACACTGAACCCGATCGATCAAAGCCCATATCAACAGGAGATTATCATGAACCAGAACGTCCAACCCCACAGCGGTGCCTGGGTTACCTTCACCTACGCTTCGTTCTCTGCCTCCGCCTTCATGGTCGCCGTTGGCGTGTTCTTCCTGCCGCTCGATCTCTGGATCAAGGGCTACCTCGCGATGGGCATCGTCATGCTGGTGCAGACCTGCGTCACCCTGACCAAGACGGTGCGCGACATGCACGAGAGCGGCAAGCTGGTGAACCGCATCGAAGACGCCAAGGCCGAGCGGCTGCTGATGGAAGTCTCCAAGGCTGCCTGATTTCAAAGGCCGCTTGATTGGCTCCCTGATCTACAAGGCCGCGTAACCTGTGACGCGGTGCTGGCGAGGGCGAGCGGCGGGTGCCTTTCGCATCCGCCGTCCGTTCCTGGCGGCACCTTAAGGAAGGATCGATTCCAATGAAGCGAATTCCGCTGTTTCTGCTGCTGGGTCCCGCGCTGGTCGCGATCGAGGTCCTGATGTTCGTTGCCTCCATGGGAGGGGGCGATCGCGGCTTCGCTGGATTCTGCGCAATGCTTTCCTTCTTGCTCACCATGCCTGTGTCGGCGATTACCGGAATCGTGGACAGGTATCTTGCAGGGGGCTTGCCGACGCTGCTGAGGGCACCCATGACTGCAATCATCGGTATGATGATCGTCATCGGTATCGCTCTCGTCCTTTACGCGGTGGCATTCTGGCAGACCGTGCCGCCGGAGGTCATGAATGCCGCACGCTGGGCCGGCACTTTCTTGCTGCTGCCGATGGGCTTGTGCTCGCTGTTGTCGAGCGATTACGGCAACCGGCCGGTCAAGCCGGCCGGCGACTGCGGTGCGCTGTCATGAAACAGATGTCGGTGTTTTCTGATCCGGCAATGTCAGCCGTTCCTGTCATGGATCATTTGATGCGGCCGCTCAATGTATCGTTTACCCTCATACAACCTGAAGCTGCTTGAATTAGGGCTTGTTAACCGGCGCGGGCGCAGAAGTGCCGGGTGGATGAGGTTGCGGCGTGGATTGTGAAACGCATGCAACCCGTCTGAGGCCGATATTTCATCGCATAATCTCATTTGCAGGATGGCGCCATGAATCAGAATTCCCCGCATCACAGCAATGCCTGGGTCACCTTCACCTACGCTTCGTTCGGCGCTTCAGCCTTCCTGGTTGCGATCGGCGTCTACTTTCTCCCCGTCGACCTCTGGATCAAGGGCTATCTCGCGATGGGCATCGTGATGCTCATTCAGTCCTGTGTCACCCTGACCAAGACGGTCCGCGACGTTCACGAAAGCAGCCGGATGGTCAACCGCATCGAGGACGCCAAGGCCGAGCGGCTCCTGATGGAAGTTTCCAAAGCTTCCTGAATCAAGGCTTCCTAAATCCAGGCCGCGTGTCCTGTGGCGCGGTCCTGGCGAAGGCAGGCGGCGGATGTTTGCGCATCCGCCGTTTGCGTATCTTGCGCGGCGTTCGACGCATTCAACACATCGTTTACCTTGCTGCAGCCGCAACTCGCCGCAATCATGGATTCCTTAACGGGCAGGGCGCACAAGTCCGGCCCCGATGCAGGCGGATCGCATGGCGTTTTTCTGGAGCGATAATTCGGCGATACGTCGCGGTCTGGTGCAGGTCGGGTCCACCGCCGGGCGCCTGCGCGGTTACGCCGCCTTCTGGCTCAAGGCGCTGCGCCAGCCCACCATCGATCTTGCCCTGCGCACCCATTCCGGGCTGGTCACGCGCATTGTCGAAGCCCCCGGCCTGTCGCTTTCCGAAGCCGAACTCGACGCGCTGGTATCGCAACTGCGCGTCGTCGCCGCCAAGACGCTGCCGGAGGAGAGCCTTACCTACGGCATATTCTCGGGGGACCGCGAGCGGCTGTCGCGCGCCATCGTCACGCTGATCTCCGAGGAAACGACGGGGCGGCCGATCGCCTTCAATGCGCTGTCGGTCATGGAAGTCGGGCTCGACGGTGAGCCGGTGGAGGTCACGCATCTCGGCCTTGTCATGGTTGATCCCGATGAGCGCGGGCAGGGGCTTTCCTGGGTGCTGTATGGCCTGACAGCGCTGGTTCTCTTTGTCCGTGACGGCCTGCGTCCGAAATGGATCTCGAACGTCACCCAGGTGCCGTCGGTCGTCGGCATGGTCAGCCAGACCTTCTCCGATGTCTTTCCGTCGCCGCATCCAGACGCACGCCAGAGTTTTGCGCATCTGCAACTGGCCCGCGGCATCATGTCCCGTCATCGCGCCGTGTTCGGCGTGGGGGAGGAGGCAGGCTTCGACGAGGCGCGGTTTGTCATCACCAATGCCTATACCGGCGGATCGGACGCGCTGAAGAAAACCTTCGAAGTCGCGCCCAAACATCGCGACGAGCAATATAACGCCTGGTGCGCGCGCGAGCTCGATTACGCCAGGGGCGACGACGTCCTTCAGATCGGCCGCATCGATCTCGCCGGCGCCCGCCGCTATATCCAGCAGGACGTGCCGGCCGGCTCAATGCCGGCGCTGCTCGCGGCCTCTGCCGTGCTGGCGCTGCAGCGGCTGATACTGCCGGTGGTCTACTGGTTCGACGATACGCGTCCGTTCGGCAGCTTGCGTCCATGGACGGGGAACGGCCGATGACGCCGGGCATGATCGCCGATTCCATCGTCAATCTCTGCGGCGCGATCGGCCTTGGCGTCGCCATGGTCACGCTCCACCGGCGCGACCCCAAGGGCCCGCTGACCCGGCGACTTCTGATCGCGCTTGGCATTATCGCGTCGTTGTTCCTGGTGCGTGGCACGGCGTGGTGGAGCGGCAGCGTCCTGCTCAATAACCTGTCGGCGATTCCGGCAGCGCTGATCCCGCTCGGCGGATTGATCGTCACCGAGGGCATCCTGCGGCGCCATGCCCCGCGCCCGGCCAAGATCGCGATTCTGACTGGCGGCATCGTGCTCGGTCTTGCCGGTGCGGCCGGACTGGAAACCCTCGCGGTGCCGGCCGCCATGCTGCTTGCGTTGTTTCAGCTTGTCGGATTTGCCGTCTGCGCCTGGCTGCTGGCGACACGTGACCGGACCACGCTGTTGGCGTCGGAAAATCGCAGCATCGCGCGCCTCGCCGTCGGCGCCATCCTTGTGATTCCCTTCATCATCACCGATTTCAGGGTGCTGGTGCCGGATATCCCGGTCAGGCTCGGGTCGCTGGGGGCACTGCTCGTCGTGACCGCGATCCTGATTGCGGAACGCGGCGCGGAAACGCAGCGTCAGGCGCTGGCGATGACGGCGCTGCGGCTGTCGAGTTCGGCGCTGCTTGGCATTGCCGCGGCGTTTGTCGCGCCGGATGCCGATGCGGCGCAGGTCATGCGATTCTGCGCCATTGCCATCGCGGGCGTTCTCACCATCGGGCTGATGGTGGACGCGCTGCGCGCCCACTTCGAAGCGCAGGTGCCCGGCGTTCTGAATTCCGTTGCGGCCTCGCCGGCCCGGACGCGCGACGCGCTGATTGCGGAACTCGCGCGTCACCCGATCTTCGAGAGCGCGCGGCGTTATCGGGAGAGCGAGCTCTCGGCCTACGATCCGCAATTGCTGCGCGATTTCCTGTCGACCCGGCGGGTGCTGCGCCGTCCTGACGCGCCGTGGGGCCTGACGTCGTCCGATCCCGCCGTCGAGCGCGTGGTCTCGCTGCTGGCGGCCAACAGCGCGACGCATCTCATCGTCCTCTCGCACGATCCGATCGACGTTATCGCGCTCGCGGTTCCCGTGATTTCGGCCGATCCGGCCACAGAAACCGCGCTGGCGCTGGTGCGGCGCCTGCTGGCGCTGACGCCGGAGACGACGTGACATTCGGTCACGAGATTTTTTTAGCGCGACTTACGAAATGCATCGTGATTGTGATAAGACCGCGGCCGTAGCGTTCATGATGGGGCAGGCCAATGTCGAAGCAAGCAATGCGCGAGGAGGCCGAGCGCCTGATCCGCGAGACGATGGCAAAGAAGGCCATCGTCGTTAAACAAGGCAACACAAGGATCGAGGCGGTGTGCGGCAAATGCGGCGCGCCCAACCGCGTCCAGGCGGAAAAGGGCGAAACCCGCGTCAAATACACCTGCAAGCAGTGCGGCGACAAGCAGGTGACGTTGTAGGTGATCTTGTAGGGTGGGCAAAGCGAAGCGTGCCCACCATTGCTTGCGGAGTGCGTAATGGTGGCACGGCGCAAGCGCGCCTTTGCCCACCCTCATATGAGGCGTTTTGAGTCAAGCGTCCGGACCGGGGCTTGGATGTGATTTTTACGTTCGGTGGAGCGGCGGCGCGCGGAGCCATGCGTAGCGCAGCGTGCCGCCGCGGTCGGTGCGCTCTGGGACTGGCTTCCGGCGATTTATGCAGTTGCTCACTGCATCACCTCATATCCGGTCGGACCGTTGTCCGTACCCACATTCCGCATGCATGCGGCGAGGAAGCCACGAGGATGAGACCCATCTACGAAACAGCCTGTTTGCTGGCCCAAGGGTGGCACGGTCACCATCCATCCCGCGCTGACCGCGGCAGATGCCGCGACGCTGACGCGTTCGTTGAAGTGGTTAGATCTTTACGGCCTTGAGCACCGCGCCTTCCGGCACGAGACCGGTCGTGAGGTAGCGCCACAGCGCCACCATCAGCTTGCGCGCCAGGGCGACGATGGCGACGCGCTTGATGCGCTTGCCGGCATCGAGCGTGCGCTTGCGGTACTCCAAGGTCAGCTTGCTGTCCGGCTGATGCCGCAGCCACAGCCAGGCCAGTTCGATCGCGGCACAGCGGGCGCGCGGGTTGCCCGCCTTGCTGATGCCCTGGTCGCGGTCGATGCCGCCGCTCCGCCACGGACTGGGCGTCAGCCCGAAATAGCTCCCGACCTCGCGCCGGTTGCGGAAGTCCTTGTAGAACACCTCGCTGGTCAGCGTCGTCGCGAACGCCGGGCCGAGACATTTGAGCCGGCGCAGGAGTTCGCTGCGCCGGCTCATCTCGGCTTCCGCAGGCATTGGCTCCGCTGCGGCCGCCTCCTGCGCGAGCGCATCGAGCCGATCGCGCACCAGCATCAGCCGCGCGTGCTCGTGTCGGATCTCGCTCAGCATCCGCGGCGGCACCGCCTGGCCTTGCCAATCCCGCTGCGTTGCCAGCCAGCTCAGCCAGTCGCGCCGCCGCGGGTTCCCGACCGCCATGCCCCGCAGCCGCAGCAGTGCCTTGATCCGGTTGGTGTGAGCGGTTTGCTCCTTGATCAGCCGGTCGCGTTCGCGGCTGCCGCGGCGCGCGTCCTCCTGTTCGGCTGCAGGCACCCGGACGATCCGCACCACCCGCGGCTCGCCGCGCAGATACGCCATCAGCGTGCGCAGCATCCGCTCGCCATCGATCCGGTCGGTCTTCACCCGCCGCGCCCGCTGGTCCACCGCAATGCTGGCGGGATCAAACACGTAGTTCGTGATGCCGGCCGCCAGCAGCAGCCGGTGCAGCCAGAACCCGTCGTAGCCCGCCTCGTAGCAGCTCGCCACCGCCGGAACGCCTCCCAGCGCTCGAGCCGCCCGCTCCCGAACCCGACCCACCAACGCCAACAGCTCGGCATGATCGCCACCCTCCAGCTTGTGGTGCGATATCTTGTCCTTGTCCGGGCTGTGCAGCGCGACCCGCCAGCTCCGCTGGCTCAGTTCGATTGCAACGAAAATTGTGCCAATATGCCCGGCGGTGGGCGCGGCTACGGTGGATGCTTGCATCTGACTCTCCGAGGGGTTCGAGTGTGGAAACCCAAACCTTATCGGAAAGGCCACGCTCACCGCCTCATGGAATCTACGAACTACGCGCCCTTCACGAACTTCGCGAACGCTTCCGCATAATCCGGATGCCAGCGCGATAGTGCAGGGCGATTTTCGACGATGTCGCCGGCGGCCCACAGCATGCGCCGTTCGTCGAGTTGTCGTGGCACGTCATTGTCCGGGCACAGGATGTAGAAATCGCCGGCGTCGATGCGCGCGATCATGAAATCGACGGTCTGCTCCGGCGTCCAGGCGCCAGGCGGCTTCTCGGTGCGGCCGCGGGCGGTCAGGGCCGTGAAAACGTGACCGGGGATCATCAGATGCGCGCTGATCTGGCAGCCCGGCAGGTTCCGCAATTCGTGCTGCAGCGCCTCCGTCTGCGCCTTCACGCCGGCCTTTGAGACGTTGTAGGCGGGATTGCCGGGCGGCGTCGTGATGCCCTGTTTGGATCCGGTATTGATCACGAGGCCGGGGCGCCCGCGTTCGACCATGTAAGGTACAAAAGCCTGCGTGCCGTGAATGACGCCCCACAGGTTGACGGCGAGAATGCGCTGCCAGTTCTCCAGCGGACCAAAGCTGTTGCTGTCGGGGCCGATGCCGGCATTGTTCATCAGGATGTCGGTACCGCCGAACCGCTTTTGCACCGCGGTTTCAAGTCCAGCGACGTCATCGAAGCGGCTGACGTCGACCGATACCGTCATGATATCAGCCGCGCCGCCTTTGGCGACAGACGCCACTTTTGCCGCGGCCTCGGCAAGGCGGTCGGCGCCGATATCGGCGATGCACACCTTCATGCCGAAGCCGGCGAAACGCATCGCGGCAGCGAGCCCGATACCGGAGGCGCCCCCGGTGATCACGGCAACATGATTTGGCGACATCGCGGGGTGGGGCATCGTCATTCTCCGGACATATCTGAGGTATGGTTTCGTTGGGTGGATACCCCAGACTACCATGGACGAACGGGCATGGGAGGTCTTCGCGCGGGGCGCTTTCGGCAAGCGTTCGGCTGCGTTACGGTTTCCCGCCATCGTTATAGATGGTCAAATATAGCGACCACAAGAAATCCTGACTGACTTCAAGGGAGTGTAGACATGGCTGTCACCCAGGCAATTCCGATCACCCGTCATCCCTATGCGGACGGCTCCTACAAGAAGATGCTGATCGACGGCCAATGGGTCGATGCCGCCTCCGGCAAGCGGTTCGAGACGCATAATCCGGCGACCGGCGAATTGCTCGCAACCGTCGCCGAGGGCGACGCGGAAGACATCAACCGCGCCGTGGCGGCCGCCCGCCGCGCCTTCGAGGGGTCGTGGAGCAAGGTCAAGCCGTATGAGCGGCAGGGCCTGTTGTTGAAGCTCGCCGATCTCGTCGAGAAGAACTTCGAGGAGCTTTCGCAGCTCGACACGCTGGACATGGGCGCACCGATCAGCCGCACCCGCGGCAACAAGCTGCGCGTGCTCGGCATGCTCCGCTATTACGCGGGGCAGGCGACCGCGCTGCACGGCGAAACCATCGAGAACTCGCTGCCCGGCGAGATCTTCTCCTACACGCTGAAGGAGCCGATCGGCGTCGTCGGCGCAATCATCCCCTGGAACGGGCCGCTCGCCGCGACCGTCTGGAAGATCGGTCCCGCGATCGCGACCGGCTGCACCGTCGTGCTGAAGCCGGCCGAGGAAGCGCCGCTGACCTCGCTGCGGCTGGCCGAGCTCTGCATGGAAGCCGGCGTTCCGCCCGGCGTCGTCAACGTCGTGCCCGGCTATGGCGAGACCGCGGGCGCCACGCTGGCGTCGCATCCGGATGTCGACAAGGTTGCGTTCACCGGCTCGCACGTCACCGGGCAATCGATCATTCGCGCCTCCGCCGGGAATCTGAAGAGGGTCTCGCTCGAACTCGGCGGCAAGTCGCCCGACATCGTATTCGCGGATGCCGATCTCGACGCCGCGGTGCCGGGTGCCGCGATGGCGGTGTTCGCCAATTCAGGGCAGATCTGCAGCGCCGGGACGCGGCTGTTCGTCGAACAGAAGGTCTATGACGAGTTCGTCGGCCGTGTCGCCGAATTCGGCAAGAAGCTGCAGGTCGGCAATGGCATCGATCCGAATACGCAGATCGGACCCCTCGTGTCGAAGGACCAGCTAGAGCGCGTCACCGGCTATCTCGACATCGGCCAGAAGGAAGGCGCCAAGGCGATGGTCGGCGGCGGCCGATTGACCGAAGGCGCGCTCTCGAAGGGCTTTTTCGTACAGCCGACCGTGTTCGCCAATGTCCGGGACAATATGCGGATCGCGCAGGAGGAGATCTTTGGGCCCGTGATCTCGGCGATCTCGTTCAAGGACACCGACGAACTGGTCAAGCGCGCCAATGCCACCACCTTCGGCCTTGGCAGCGGCGTCTGGACCACCAATGTCAGCAAGGCGCATCAGGTTGCGAAGGCGCTGCGCGCCGGCTCGGTCTGGGTGAACTGCTATCAGGCGATGGACCCGGCGGTGCCGTTCGGCGGCTACAAGATGAGCGGTTATGGCCGCGAGTCCGGCAAGCAGCACGTCGAGGAATATCTCAACGTCAAGGCGGTCTGGATCAAGACCGGCTAGCGCCGCGTAGGGACTGCGCTCCCTCTCCCGCTTGCGGGGGAGGGCTGGGGTGGGGCTCTCTCCACGAGTCATAAGGTGGAGAGAGCCCCCACCCGGATCGCATCATCCGATGCGATCCGGGTGCCCCCGCAAGCGGGAGAGGTGAAGAGAGTCTGCGACGGCTTCGAGCCATCGCTTTCTCTTTTACCGGCTGGCGGCCTTCTTCGGCCGCCCGATCTCCTTGCTCAGCGCTTCCAATTCCTTGCGCGCGGCATTGGCGGCGTTGCGTTCGATCTTGCGGTAGCGCGCGATCAACGACGTGCCGAACGGCGTCAGTACCGCGCCGCCGCCGTTCTTGCCGCCGGTTTGCCGTTCGACCGCGGCCTGGCGGCAGATCCGGTTGATCTCGTCGACCAGGTCCCAGGCACGCTTGTAGGACATATCCATCGCGCGGCCGGCGGCCGAGATGGAGCCGCAGGCCCCGATACTCTCCAGCAACTGAATCTTGCCGGGTCCGATGCGTGCCTCGTCGGCCAGGTCGATCCGGACGCTCAGCGAAGGCAGCGATCTGGCGTTCGTTTTCGGCATGGGCGACCTGCTCACTTGCATCGCGTGGCGAGATTGCCACCGGAGCCTTTTACGAACAAGCTGAAGCGGTTACATATCCGTATCAACACGGGGTTCTGGAATAGACATGAAATATCCATCTCTGTTTTCGCCGCTCAAGGTCGGTCCCTATCAGCTCCAGCATCGTCTCGCGTTGGCGCCGCTGACGCGGATGCGGGCGGCAAAACCCTCGCTGGCGCCGCGGCCGCTGAATGCGGAGTATTACGCGCAGCGCGCGACGCCGAGCGGATTGCTGATCGCCGAAGCCTCGCCCGTGATGGCGACGGGTTTTGGCAGCCCCGGCGTTCCCGGCATCTATACGCAAGCGCAGATCGCAGGTTGGCGCGAGGTGGTCGATGCGGTTCACGCGAGGGGCGGAATTATTTTCCTGCAGCTTTGGCACGTCGGGCGGGTCTCGCATTCCTCGTTCCAGCCTGATGGCGTGCTGCCGGTCGCGCCATCGGCGGTGCCGATCGCCGATCTGAAGACTGGAACAGCCGATGGCAAGGCGGTCCCTTACGAGACGCCGCGCGCGCTCGAGACTTCGGAGATTCCCGGTGTGGTCGATGCTTATCGCCAGGCCGCGAAGAACGCGCTTGCCGCCGGCTTTGACGGCGTCGAGGTGCATGGCGCAAACGGCTATCTGATCGAGCAGTTTCTGCAGTCGCACACCAATCTGCGCACCGATCAATATGGCGGCTCTATACCGAACCGCGTGCGCTTCCTGATGGAGGTGACGCAGGCCGTGGTCGAGGTCTGGGGTGCCGACCGCGTCGGCGTGCGGCTGTCGCCCTATGGCGTCGCCAATGGCAGCGGCGAACCGGACCCGATGCCGCTCTACACCTATGCGGTCGAGCAGCTCAACCCGCTTGGCCTGGCGTACCTGCATTTCATCGAGCCGCGCTCCTCCGGCGCCGGCCGAGCCGAGGTCAACCATCAGAACGTGCCGTCCGCGATGGTGCTGTTCCGCCCGATCTGGAAGGGCGTGTTGATCACCGCCGGAGGTTTCACCGGCGAGACCGCCGATGCGGCGGTCCGGGATGGCCATGCCGATGCAGTCGCGTTCGGCCGCATCTTCATTTCGAATCCGGACTTGCCGCGGCGTTTGCAGCGCGGCTTCCCGCTGACGCCCTACAACCGCGCGACTTTCTACGGCGGCGACGTAGCGGGCTACACGGATTATCCGGAGCACGATGCGCTGGAGCAGGCGTGATCGCTTCGCCGTCATTGCGAGCGAAGCGGAGTGAGTATCCGTCATTCCGGGGCGATGCAAAGCATCGAACTACGGTGCGCAATTGCGCACCTGAGAATCTCGAGATTCCGGGTCTGGTGCTAACGCACCATCCCGGAATGACGGCGTATCCGCCGCCCGCTCCTCGCAATGACGAAACGTAGGACAGGGACCTGAAAATGTTTCCCGAACCGGAGCTGGAAGAGAAAAAGAAAACCAAGGCCGTCGCGCTCGGAAAACCTGCCACCGGCCAATGCCTGTGCGGCAAGGTCGCCTTCGAGATCGACGTGCCGGCGCGCTGGGCCTGGCACGATCATTCACCGTCGAGCCGCCGCGCGCATGGTGCGGCGTATGCGACCTATGTCGGAAGCTGGCGGAAACGCTTCCGCATCACCAGGGGCAAGACCAGCCTCGCGCGCTACGAAGACGAGGCCACCAAGACCGTACGCAGCTTTTGCTCGAACTGCGGCACGCCGATTGCCTATGAACGCCCGCGCTCGCCGCACATGGTCAACATTCCACGTGCGCTGTTCTCGGGGCGCACCGGCCGCCAGCCGCTCTATCACATCGCCATCGAAGAGCTGCAGGAATGGGCCTACACCGGCGAGCCGCTGGTGCCGCTGAAAGGATATCCCGGCGTGGTCTGGCAGCGCTCGAAAAAGAAGAAGCGCGCCGACCGTGAAGGGATGGTCTAGGGCAGCATGAGATCAGGTTGGGCCGTGACGACGTGACCATCTCGTGCCCCCGACGCAAGCGGCCTGAGGGCTGCGAGCCACGGCCCATTCTACTTTGCATGGGGTTGTTTTCGCGATTTTGTGTCCGGGTCCTCCGGTTCACCGCACCGGGACGCGAAGTGTCCGCGCAGGGCAGCCATGACCTCGCTCCATTGCACACAACCCTCAAGTTTGGTCATCTGCCTTCGTCCCGCACGTCCACGAAGCGGCGGGCGGGAGGAAAAATGAAGAACAAGATCACCGGCCGCTCCGCATTCCTTGCGCTGCTGAAAGACGAAGGCGTCACGCATCTGTTCGGCAATCCCGGCACCACCGAATTGCCGATCATGCACGCGCTGAAGGACCACCCCGACCTCACCTATGTGATGGCAATGCAGGAAAGCCTGGTCGTTGCCATGGCCGATGGCTTCAGCCGCGCCTCGGGCAAGCTCGTCGCCTGCAACGTCCATGTCGCGCCCGGCCTCGGCAATGCGATGGGCTCGCTCTACAACGCCAGTTTCACCGGCACGCCCCTGATCCTCACCGCCGGCCAGCAGGAGCAGGGCCACGGCCTGACGGAGCCGGTGCTCTACGGCCCGCTGGTGCAGATGGCGCAGCCTTTGGTGAAATGGGCGGTGGAAGTGACGCGGCTGGAGGATCTGCCGCGGATCGGGCGCCGCGCCGCCAAGATCGCGACCACGCCCCCGACGGGACCGGTCTTTATCTCGCTGCCGGGCGATATCCTCAATTCCGAAGCCGGCATCGAGCTCGGCCGCTCGACCCGCGTCGATACAAGCGTCAAGCCCTCGGACGACTCGCTGCAGGCGCTGACCGCACGCATTCTCAAGGCGGAGCGGCCCGTGATCATCGTCGGCGACGAGATCGTCAAGAGCGACGCGTTGCAGGAGGCAGCGCAACTGGCGGAAACGCTGGGTTGCCCGGCATTTCAGTCGTCGACGCCCTACGGCGCGCAGTTCCTCTCCGAAAGCCCGTGCTTCATGGGCGCGATCGCGCGCATCCAGAAGATCGCCCGTGAGACGCTCGCGCCCTACGATCTCCTCATCGCGCTTGGCGGCGATCCGCTGCGCATGTCGGTCTACAGCGAGACCGATCCACTGCCGGAAGGGCTGTCGATCGTTCAGGTCGGCCTGGTCGATAACGACCTCGCCAGGAATTACGGCGCGGACATCGCGCTGAAAGCCGACGTGAAAGAGACGCTGCGGGCGCTGGTGCCGGCACTAAAGGCCGGTGGCGGCAGCGCGCTTCAGGCGCGCGCGAGCCGGGGATTGGACGCACTCGCATCAAAGAACTGGACGGCCCGGCGCAAGCCGCTGATCGAGCAGATTTCAAAGCATGCCAACACCTCGCCGATCGATCCGGACTGGCTGGCGCTGCAGGTGGTCGAGGCGATGCCTGATAACGCGATCCTGGTCGACGAGGGGCTGACGTCGTCGCGGCAGATAATCGCGCTGCGTCCGCATCGCGACCGCTACGGCTATCACGCACTGGCTTCGGGCGGCATCGGCTGGGGATTGCCGGCGTCCGTCGGCGTCAGCCTCGCCAATCCGCAGCGGCCGGTCGTCTGCTACTCCGGCGACGGCAGCTCGATGTATTCGATCCAGTCGCTGTGGACCGCGGCGAGCCACAAGCTGCCGCTGACATTCGTGATCGTCAACAATGGCGGCTACCGTATCATCAAGCAGCGGCTGCTCGCCTTCCATGGCGACGATCATTACGTCGGCATGGATTTTGTCGATCCGCCGGTGGATTTTACGGGAGTTGCCAGATCG
This sequence comes from Bradyrhizobium paxllaeri, assembly GCF_001693515.2. NCBI lineage: Bacteria > Pseudomonadati > Pseudomonadota > Alphaproteobacteria > Hyphomicrobiales > Nitrobacteraceae > Bradyrhizobium > Bradyrhizobium paxllaeri. The sequence goes on along the minus strand of NZ_CP042968.1, from coordinate 6,993,476 downwards.
CTGGGGCTGGAGGCGACCAAGGTGACCGATCCCGGTGAGTTGAAGTCCGTGTTGTCGTCAGCCTTCAGCCGCCCCGGCGCGAAGCTGATCGAGGTGGTGGTGAGCAATTCGGTGAATTGATTATCCGCGAAATCGTAGGGTGGGCAAAGCGAAGCGTGCCCACCATTCGGAATCGCGATGCGGATAGGCGGTGGGCACGGCGCTTGCGCGCCTTTGCCCACCCTACGAGTCACTGCGCGGCCGCTACCTTCGGTCCAACACGATACCGTGCCGCCGGATGTTGCTCCGTCAACCGCGCACGGCCCTTGCCGAACAGCTTCTCCCGCAACGTCCCCTCCGCATACGCGCTCTTGTACCTCCCGCGCTTCGTCAGCTCCGGCACCAGCATATCGGCGATATCCTCGAAATCGCCGGGCGAGGTGGCGAACGCAACGTTGAGGCCATCGACGTCGGTCTGCTCGAACCACGCCTCGATATCGTCGGCGACCTTCTCGGGCGTGCCGACCACGACCGGGCCGGCGCCGCCGATGCCGACATGCTCGACGACCTCGCGCACGGTCCAGACCCTGTCAGGATCGGCGCGGGTGACATTGTCGAGTGCGGTGCGGCCGGCGTCGTTCTGGACGTGGCGCACCTGCTGCTCGAGATCGTAATTCGAGAAATCGACGCCCATCCAGCCCGACATCAGCGCGAGCGCGCCTTCGGGCGCGATGTGCTTGCGGTAGTCGGCGTATTTCGCCTTTGCCTCGGCCTCGGTGCGGCCGAGGATGATCGTCATCATCGAGAACATCAGGATTTCGGCGGAGGTGCGCCCGATCTCCTGGGCGAGCGCCCGGATCGCCGCGACGCGCGGGCCGATGATCTTGGCCGATGGTCCCGACATGAACACGCATTCGGCATGCTGGGCCGCGAACTGCCGGCCGCGCGGCGAGGTGCCAGCCTGGTATAGCACCGGCGTCCGCTGCGGCGACGGCTCGCTCAAATGAATCGCGTTGAGCCGGTAGTTGCTGCCCTCATGCTGGATGCGATGCACCTTCGACGGATCGGCAAAGATGCCGCGCGCGCGGTCGCGCAGCACGGCGTTGTCCTCCCAGCTTCCTTCCCAGAGCTTGTAGACCAACTCCATATATTCGTCCGCGATCTCGTAGCGGTCGTCATGCGCGGTCTGCTTGTCCTTGCCGGCGCCGCGGGCGGCGCTGTCGAGATAGCCGGTCACCACGTTCCAGCCGACGCGGCCTTCGGTCAGGTGATCGAGCGTCGACATGCGCCGCGCAAACGGGTAGGGCGGCTCGAAGGAGAGATTGCTGGTGACGCCGAAGCCGAGATTTTGCGTCACCGCCGCCATCGCCGGGATCAGCATCAGGGGTTCGTTGGCCGGGGTCTGCGCGGCATTGCGCAGTGCGGCGTCCGGGCTGTTGCCGAACACGTCGTAGACGCCGAGCACGTCGGCGAGAAACAGCCCGTCGAATCGGCCGCGCTCCAGCGTTTTCGCCAGATCGAGCCAATAGGGCAGGCGATTGTAGCCGAGGGTGCGGTCGCGCGGATGGGTCCAGAGTCCCGGTGATTGATGCGCCACGCAGTTCATGGCGAAGGCGTTGAGCCGGATTTGCTTTGTCATGACGCGAACCTCGAATGTGCGCGAGGGTTCCCTCGTGCGTCCGCCCGGTTAAACGCCGGACTGTTGCACGAAATTGTTGCATCCTCGCTGGGTTTGGCAAGGCCTCCATTCGGCAGGCCCTGCCACTTCCAGCGGGCGGCTTATCCCGATAGGTTGCGGCCCAACACGGCAACGAACAAAGGAAGAAAATATGGCTGATCGAGCCGACGCGGTGGCGCGGGCACGCGAGTATCTCCATTCCGGCGCGTTTCTCGCCGAACTCGGCCGCAGGGTTGGGTACAAGACCGAAAGCCAGAATCCCGGCCGCGAGGACGCGTTGCGGGCCTATCTCGTCGAGGACCTTCAGCCTGCTTTCGCCGCGCTCGACTTCTCCACCCGCCTGATTGAATCGCCGACCGGAAAGGGACCCTATCTGCTGGCGGATTACCGCGAGGATGCCTCGCTGCCGACAGTGCTCACCTATGGGCATGGCGACGTCGTCGATGGCATGGAGGGCGAGTGGCGCGACAATCTCGATCCCTGGAAAACCACGACCAAAGGCGAGCGCGTCTATGGCCGTGGTACCGCCGACAACAAGGGCCAGCACAGCATCAACCTCGCGGCACTCCGTGCCGTGCGCGAGACCCGCGGCGGCAAGCTCGGCTTCAACGCCAAGTTCATCATCGAGACCGGCGAAGAGATCGGCTCGCCCGATCTGCGGCAGGTGTGCGAGGCCCATCGCGAGGAGCTGAAGGCCGATCTGTTCCTGGCGTCCGACGGGCCGCGCCTGTCGGTAGAACGTCCGACCATTTTTCTGGGCTGCCGCGGCGGCAACCGCATCCATCTCGACGTCAACTTACGCGAAGGCGGCAACCATTCCGGCAATTGGGGCGGCGTACTCGCCAATCCCGCGACGATCCTTTGCAATGCCGTCGCGAGCCTCGTCGATGGCAAGGGGCGGATGAAGCTCGATGCGCTGAAGCCGCCGCGGATATCGAACGCCGTTCGCGTGGCGCTAGCGGACGTGAAGATCGAGCCGACCGCGGACGAGCCGGCGCTGGCGCCCGACTGGGGCGAGGAGGGACTAACGCCGGCCGAACGGCTGTTCGCCTGGAATACGCTGGAAGTGCTGGCGATGTCGTCAGGCAATGTCGAGAAACCGGCGAACGCGATTCCCGGGCACGCCAATGCCGTGCTGCAGCTTCGCTTCGTTGTCGGCACCCGATACGAAGAAGTCGTCGACGCCGTGCGCGCGCATCTGCATGCCAACGGCTTTCCGATGGTGCAGGTCAGCGGCACGCAGCGCTTCGCCGCCTCGCGCACCGATGTCGACAGCCCCTGGGTGAACTGGACCGCGAATTCGATCCTGAAGACGACAGGCAAGGCGCCCGCGATCCTGCCGAATTTCGGCGGCTCGCTGCCCAACGACGTGTTCGCCGAAGGCCTGGGGCTACCGACGATCTGGGTGCCGCATTCCTATCCCGGCTGCTCGCAGCATGCGCCGGACGAGCACATCCTGCTGCCGGTGACGGAGGAGGCGCTTGCCATCATGGCGGGGATCTTCTGGGATCTCGGCGAGAAGAAGCGGGCGTTCTAGCTGCAGCTCACACCCCTTCATCCAGCGCAACCATCTCGCGCTTCTTGCGCAGCGCGGGCAGCAGCGGCGCAACGAGCAGCACCAAGGCGAACAACAGGCAGGCGGCCGAGATCGGCCGCTGCACGAAAGTCATGAGATCGCCCTGCGACAGGATCAATGATTTGCGCAGATTGTTCTCCAGCATCGGCCCCAGCACGAAGGCCAGCACCAATGGCGCCGGCTCATAGCCGAGCTTGCGCATGAAATAGCCGATCACGCCGAACGCGATCATCACATAGACATCGAACACGTTGTTGCTGGAGCAATAGACGCCGATGATCGTGAACAGGATGATCAGCGGGAACAGGATGTTGTAGGGCAATTTCAGCAACTGCACCCACATGCCGATCATCGGCAGGTTCAGCACCAGCAGCATCAGATTGCCGATATACATGCTGGCGACGATGCCCCAGAACAGGCCCGGGTTCTGCGTGATCATCAGCGGACCGGGCTGCAGCCCGTGAATGACGAAGGCGCCGAGCAGCAGCGCCATCACCACATTCGGTGGAATGCCGAGCGTCATCAGCGGAATGAAGGCGCCGCCGGCGGCTGCGTTGTTGGCGGCTTCGGGACCTGCGACGCCCTCGATCGCGCCGTGGCCGAACTGTTCGGGCGTCTTGGACAGCCGCTTCTCAAGCGCGTAGGACGCGAACGAGGAGATCACCGCACCGCCGCCGGGTAAAATGCCGAGGAAAAATCCGAGGATCGTACCGCGCGACATCGGGCCGGTCGTAGCTTTCCAATCCTCCCTGCTCGGAAACAGGTGCGTGATCTTGGTGTTGATGATGTCGCGCTTGATGACCTGCTCGGTGTTGATCAGTACTTCGGCAATGCCGAACAGGCCCATGACCACGGGGACGAGGCCGATGCCGTCGATCAGCTCCACCCGGCCGAAGGTCAGGCGCGGCTGCGCGGTGATGCTGTCGAGTCCGACCACGCCGAGCACGACGCCGATGCAGGCCATCAGCAGCGCCTTTGCCATCGAGCCCTGCGTCAGGAAGGTCAGGACGACGAGGCCGAGCACCATCAGGCTGAAATATTCGGCCGGTCCGAACGCGATCGCGACGCTGGCGAGCTTGGGCGCTACCAGCATCAGCGCGATCAGCGCGAAGGTGCCGGCGAAGAACGAGCCGAACGCGGCGATGCCCAGCGCCGGACCAGCGCGGCCCTTCTTGGCCATCTGATGGCCATCGATGCAGGTGACGACGGATGCTGCCTCGCCGGGAATGTTGACCAGGATCGAGGTGGTGGAGCCGCCATACATCGAGCCGTAATAGATGCCGGCCATCATGATGATGCCGGATTCCGGCGTTCCCGACAGCGTGATCGGCAATAGCAGCGACATCGCCGAGATCGGGCCGATGCCGGGCAGCACGCCGACCAGCGTCCCGATGAACACGCCGATGAAGCAGTAGATCAGATTGATAGGCTGAAGGGCGACGCCGAAGCCATGGGCGACATTGACGAGTGTATCCATGGTGCGATCAGCCGATTTCGAACGTGCCGGAAGGCAGTTGGATCAGGAGCAGGCGTTTGAGGATCCACCACATGCCAAGCGGAACCAGAACCGCGATGGGAACGGCCAGCGACCAGCGGACGGGATCGACCACGCGCAACAGCAGCAACATCAACGGAATCGAGGACAGGAGAAAGCCGAGTGGATTGAGTGCGAAGGAAAACGCAACGAGGCAGATGATTACGAGCAGCGGCTTGGTCCAGCGCGTGTTCACCCAGCGCGAGCCAAAGGTCGGCCCGCCCTCGGTCACCGCAGCGATGATGATCGAGGTAGCGAACAGGCACATCAGGATGCCGGTATAGAACAGCACGAACCCTGCGCCAGGATCATTGATGGTGCCGAGCTTCAGCTTGAGCCCGGACCAGACTACAAAGCCGCCGAGCGCGAGCCCGATCAGGCCGCCCCACAGTTCGGAATTGTTGAGGCGAAATTTGACGTTGGATTGATCGCTCATTGACGCACTCTTTCAACCATTCCCCGGACGCAGCGCATCGCCATCAGCGCGTTTGCGCGCGTCTTGACGCGCTATGGTGATGCGCTGCAGAGCCGGGGCCGTGTAGTTTGCATGTGCAGTGGGTCCGGGTTCTGCGAAGCAGCGCTTGCGCGCTGCATCGCGCCCGGGACACGGCGGGGTTCAGTTGGTCTTCTTCGCCAGACCGAGCTTCTCGACCACCTTGCGCTCTGACTCGGTAACCTCGACGACGAACTTCTTGTAGTCCTCGGTGTTCTTGTAGTTCGGCACCATGTCGAATTTGGCGAGCGTGGCGATCACCGCTGGGTCATCGAGAGCCTTCTTGAAGGCGTCGTGCAGCTTGGCGACGATCTTCGGGTCCATGCCCTTCGGTCCGGCGATGCCGAACGGGGAATCATAGACCATGGGATAGCCGAGCTCCTTCAGCGTCGGCACCTCAGGGTAGTTCGGCGAACGCGCCGAGGTCCACACCATCAGAAGCCGCAACTTGCCGGCGTCGACCAGCGGCCGCCAGCCGGTCGAATCCGCCTGCAACATGGTGTGCTGTCCGAGCACCGCGGCGTTGGTTTCCGCACCACCCTTGAAAGGAACCTGCGTCAGCTTGATGCCGGCCATGGACGCCATCTGCTCCATGCCGATATGCAGCGACGTGCCGGCGCCCGGCGTCGCATAGGTCACCTTGCCGGGATTCTGCTTGGCGTAATCGACGACATCCTTCCAGGTTTTGAATTGCGACTCGGCGCTGGTGGTGACGCCGAACGTGTAGCCAGTGAGGTGGATGATATAGGTGAAGTCCTTGTCCGGATTCCAGGAGACCTCCTGCATCAAGGGCAGGCGGAACACGGTGATCGGAATCTGTGCGATGGTGTAGCCGTCGGGCTTGCCGCCTGCCGCCATGGTGGCAGGGCCGACGGTGCCGCTGCCGCCCGCCTTGTTGTCGATGGCGATCGGCTGCCCGAGCACCTTGGATGCGCTTTCGGCGATCGCCCGCATCGAGATGTCGGTCGATCCGCCCGCCGGCCACGGGACGATCAGCGTGATCGGTTTGGTGGGATAGTCCTGCGCGCCGGCGGCGGCTGAAATCAGCATACCGACGGCAGCGACGGCGATCGTCAGGCGGCCAAGCGGAAATACACGTGGAAACGAAACTCGAAACATATGCAACACTCCCCTTGCGGCTTCCCTTGATACCGGAGCCGCTTGTCCTTCTTTCCCGGGCGCGATCTTCCCTGAAATCGTCCTGGAAGAAAAGCATGTTGGTCGCGGCGGCTTGCGCCGCCCGCGCCGCAACAGGCCGGAAATGATGCATGCGACAATTGGTCTGCAGCGGCATCCCGGACTACGGAATTTGGCCAAGCGGACCGACCCCGGACGGTCGGTTCCACTAAGGTCAGGCGGCGCGGCGCAGGGCGAAGGCCCCGGCTGCGGTGCCCGAGCGCTTGCACGCGATCATATCAGCCGTCAGCCGTGCGCTGCCGCATGCCAGCGTCCAGCCGAGCATGCCGTGGCCTGAATTGACGAAGAGGCCGTCGAGCGGCGACCAGCCGATGATAGGGCGGCTGTCGGGCGTCATCGGACGCAGCCCGCACCAGGGCTCGATGTCGTCGGCTGCGTCGATTCCAAGCAGTTCGGCCGAGGCGCGGCGCAGCACTTCGATGCGTTCTTTATCGATCGTGGTGTCGCGTTCGAGATCGGCGATGCCGGCAACCCTGATGGCGGTGCGGCCATCGCGCGCGAGCGGGGCAAATACCAACTTGCGCTCCATATCCGTGACGCTGTGCCGAAGCACGCGCGCCTCCGGCGCCGGTGAAAGGGTGATGCTGTAGCCTTTGAGCGGATAGATCGGCAGATGGAATCCGCACGCCCTTGCAAAAGCAGTCGACGCCGCGCCCATGCACAAAACGAAATGATCCGCCTGCACATGGCCCTTGTCCGTGTCGATGGCCACCAGCCGGCCGCCGGATCGAACCGGCCCGCGAACTTCCGTGCCGAGCACCCATTCGACGTTGTGTTGCCGTTTCAGTCGGGTCGTGAGGCCTGCACAAAATGCCGCGCAATCCCCGACCTGCTCGGAGGCCGTGAAGATGCCGCCCGCGAGTTCGCCGGCGTCGAGCCTGAGCGCAGGCTCCAGCGCCAGACATTCAGCCGGCGTCAGGACCCGTTGTCCGCCATCTTCGCCGGTCGCAACGACGGCGCGGCGAGCCGCGTCGAACTCCGCCTTACTCCTGAACACCACCAGCTTGCCGGCGGTTCGCAATCCGAACGAGAGCGTCAGGCTTTGTGTCAGCCGCGCCAGTTCGCTCCGGCTCAAGGCGGCGAGCGCGAGCTGCGCAGCTATCGTCTCGCGCACGGCGGCCGGCCGACAGGCGAGCAGGAAGCGCTGGCCCCAGGAGATCAAGGCGGGATCGAGGCCGGCGCGGATGCGCATCGGCGATTCCGGCGACAGCAGCAGCGACGGCAGTTTCTTGAGGGTTGCCGGCGACGCCAGCGGCGCCACGAACGCGTAAGAGAGCTGGGCGCCATTGGCGGCGCTGGCATCTTTGGCGGTGGAAGCATGCCGGTCGACGATGACGACGTCGTGTCCGGCCTCGGCAAGGCACCATGCGGTCGTCAGTCCGATGACGCCGGCGCCCAGTATGCAGATTTTCATCTCTGGTCTCATCCTGATGATCGCCCGATCGAAACGCGCGGGGCCGATTGGGCGGAGGGTTGTCACCCACCGGGTTTAAGGTGTCCGAACGCCGCCATTGATGCCAAGTCTGCAAGATGCAAAATTTGCATAACCTGCCGGCGGCGTGGCAGGCTAATGAAGGCGAGGACATCGGAGGCGGATGCGGAACGGTTGATATGAGTGGGCAAGGAATCAGGGAAATTGCCGCAGAGATGGCGGCGAGAGGGGGCGATGCAAAGCTTGCATTGGTCATGCCGCATCCCGATCCGCTACGTTTGCCGGCATGGGGCATCACATTTCCTATTCAGAACCAGCGCCGGTTGGCGTCCGCTTCCATGGGCCGCCCCAAGGCGGCCATCGTGGCGCCGGCGCTGCGATCGCCTGCAAAGCGGGGAGCGTGATGGAGCTTCGCTGGCTGCAGGATTTTCTGATGGTGGCCGAGACCGGCAATTTCACGCGCGCGGCGGAAAGGCGGAATACGTCGCAGGCCGCATTCAGCCGCCGCATCAAGTCGCTGGAGGCCTGGCTCGGCTTCGACCTGATCGACCGCAGCGTCTACCCGACGCAGCTCACGCCGCAAGGCGAGCGCTTCCGCGAGCATGCCGGCGAGCTGCTGCGGCAGATGCTCGACAGCCGTCTCGAGCTTGGCGGCAAGCCGCTTCACCGCAACGAGCATATCCGCATCGCCCTGCCGTTCGCGATGGCGACCGCACGGCTGCCGCATTGGTGGCAGGCCTGGTCGCAGGAGCGGCGGCTGAGCTGCTCGGTGGTCGTGGGCAACATCCACGACCTCGTCACGTCACTTGTCTCTGACAATGCGGACCTGATGATCTGCTACCACCACGCGCAGCAGCCAATCCATCTCGATCCGGACCGCTACGAACGTGTGCTCCTCGGCACAGAGTTCCTGCGCCCCTGTGCCAGCGAAGCGTTGGTGGCAAAGGGCGGCGCGTCGCTGCCGGGGCGGGCGTCGCATCCGGTGCCGCTTTTGATGTATTCGCCCGGCGTCTATTTCGCGCGGCTGGTCGATCTGATCCTGGAGAATGCCCCGATTACCGGCGTCCGGGTCATCGAAAGCGACATGTCGGACGTTCTGTGCGGGATGGCGCTCGGCGGACGCGGCGTGGCTTGGTTAACGGAGGGCACCGCGGCGGCTTCGGGGCGGAAGCGGCTGGTCCCGATCGGCGGCGACAAGTGGGCCTTGCCTTTATCCTTAGTCGCATTCCGCGATCGGATGAATAGCCAGCGGGCGCTAAATCTGTTTTGGTCCGAATTGTGCAGGTATAGTGCCGGGCACGCCGGGGGCGGTCTTGCCAAGGGTCTTGCCAAGAATGTTGCCAAGACAGGTTCGAGACCGCCGGCCAAACGGCCCGGCAAGTTGTTGAGTTAGGGTGGATGAGCCATCATCCGAAACCTTGTAGAGGAGAAGTTACGTGAAACACCGTCAGATTATCGGCTGTCTGCTCGCGGGTGCGTTGTGCACCACCCCGGCAATGGCCCAGGAACTCACCGGGACGCTGAAGAACATCAAGGACACCGGCGCGATCACGCTCGGCTTCCGCGACTCGTCGATTCCGTTCTCCTATCTCGACGACAACCAGAAGCCGATCGGCTACGCCATGGACATCTGTTACAAGATCGTCGATGCCGTGAAGAAGGAGTTGAAGCTCGACAAGCTCGAGGTCAAGCTCAATCCGGTGACGTCGTCGACCCGTATTCCGCTGCTCGCCAACGGCACCATCGATCTCGAATGCGGCTCGACCACCAACAATACCGAGCGTCAGAAGCAGATTTCCTACACCAACACCCACTTCCTGACCGCGAGCCGCTACGTCACCAAGAAGGCGAGCAAGATCAACTCAATCGATGAGCTCAAGGGCAAGTCGGTGGTCTCCACCGCCGGCACTACCAATATCAAGCAGCTCACCGAAGCCAATGCGGCGCGCAGCCTCAACATCAACATCATCCCGGCCAAGGATCATGCCGAGGCGTTCCTGATGGTCGAGACCGACCGCGCGGTGGCCTTCGTGATGGACGACATCCTGCTGGCGAGCCTGGTTGCCGGCTCGAAAGGGCCGGGTGACTACGTGATCTCCAAGGACGCGTTCTCCAAGCCGGAGCCCTACGGAATCATGCTGCGCAAGGACGATCCGGCCTTCAAGAAGGTGGTCGATGCCGCAACCGCGGCGCTCTACACCGGCGGCGAGGGCCAGAAGATCTACGACAAGTGGTTCACGCAGAAGATCCCGCCCAAGGGGCTGAACCTCAACACGCCGATCAGCGCTGAACTGAAGAACGAATTCGCCAAGCCGTCGGACTCGCCGGACCCGGATTCGTACAAGTAAGTGGCAAACCTCATGGCGCGAGGCGGCGCGTTAGCGCCGTCTCGAACCGGGATGCCACAGTTGAGCCTCCAATCAGAAAAGTCCGGCCATTTTGCAGTGACGAATGGCCGGACTTTTGCATAGGCGCTAGAGATCAAGCGCGTTAGTGACCAAGGGCTTTACCGGCATTTTCTGTAGGGTGCTTCGTGAACTACAATTGGAACTGGCACATCTTCTTCGAGCCGAACCCGACCGGGGCGGGCACCTATCTCGACTTGCTGGTGTCGGGGCTGTGGCTGACCATCAAGACGGCGCTGCTGGCCTGGGTCATCGCGCTGATCTTCGGCACGATCATCGGCATCCTGCGTTCGCTGCCGTCGAAGACCGTGTCCTGGATCGGCTTCGCTTACGTCGAATTCTTCCGCAACATGCCGCTGCTGGTGCAGCTATTCCTCTGGTTCTTCGTGCTGCCGGAACTGTTGCCGCGCACCGCGGGGCTGTGGCTGAAGCAGCTTCCCAATGCGCCGTTCTGGACGGCGGCGATCGGGGTGGGGCTGTTCATGTCGGCGCGCGTCGCCGTGCAGCTTGCGGCCGGCATCGCTTCGCTGCCGCGCGGGCAGAAGCAGGCCGCGACTGCGCTCGGGCTGACGACGACGCAGGGCTACCGCTACGTGCTGCTGCCGATGGCATTCCGCATCATCATGCCGCCGCTCACCTCCGAATTTCTCAACACCGTCAAGAACACCTCCGTCGCCATCACCATCGGCCTGATCGAACTGACCGGCCAGGCGCGGGCGATGCAGGAATTTTCGTTCCAGGTGTTCGAGGCCTTCACCGCCGCGACCATCATGTATCTCGCGATCAACATCATCGTCGTCACCGGCATGCGCTTTCTCGAACGCAGCCTAGCGATCCCCGGCTACATCACGGGGAAATGACGATGTTCGGCAATCTCGATTTCGACGTCATCCGCCGCTCGCTGCCCTACCTGTTCCTCGACGGCATGAGCTTTACGCTGATGCTGACCGGATTGTCGGCGCTGGGCGGCCTGATCTTCGGCACGCTGATCGCCCTGATGCGACTGTCCAGCTACAAGCTGCTCGGCCGCATCGCCGGGCTTTATGTCGACTTCATGCGCTCGCTGCCGCTGGTGCTTGTCATCTTCTGGTTCTATTTCCTGGTGCCCTATATCGGCCAGTGGCTGACGGGTGCGTCGCGTCCGATTCGCGTCGGCGCGTTCACCTCGTCGCTCGTCACCTTCATCATGTTCGAGGCGGCGTATTTCTCCGAGATCATGCGCGCCGGCATCCAGTCTATCTCAAAGGGGCAGCCAGCGGCGGCAAGCGCGCTCGGCCTGACCTATAGCCAGTCCATGCGCTACATCGTGCTGCCGCAGGCGTTCCGGAACATGCTGCCGGTGCTGCTGACGCAAACCATCGTGCTGTTCCAGGACACCTCGCTGGTCTACGTGCTGTCGATCCCGGATTTTCTCGGTGCCGCCAGCAAGGTGGCGCAGCGCGACGGCCGGCTGGTCGAGATGTACCTGTTCGCGGCGCTGGTCTATTTCGTGATTTCCTGTCTCGCGTCCTATGGCGTCCGGCGCCTGCAGGCACGCATTGCTATTGTCCGGTGACGAGCATGATCCGGAAAAGTGGAAACCGGTTTTCCGAAAAGATCATGCTCAAAAGGATAGCTTCATGATCGAAATCAGCCACGTCAATAAATGGTACGGGCCGAGCTTTCAGGTGCTGAAGGAATGCACCACCAGCGTCGCCAAGGGCGAGGTGGTGGTGGTCTGCGGCCCCTCCGGCTCGGGCAAGTCGACGCTGATCAAATGCGTCAACGCGCTGGAGCCGTTCCAGGAGGGCCAGATCATCCTCGACGGCATCAAGGTCAACGATCCCAAGACCGATCTGCCAAAACTGCGCGCACGCGTCGGCATGGTGTTCCAGCACTTTGAACTATTTCCGCATCTGCGCATCATTGAGAACCTGTGCCTGGCGCAGGAGAAGGTGCTGGGCCGCTCGCATGACGAGGCCGTCGCCAAGGCCGACAAGCTGCTCGAGCGCGTCGGCATGAAGGCGCATGCAAACAAATACCCGGCTGAACTCTCCGGCGGCCAGCAGCAGCGCGTCGCGATTGCCCGCGCGCTCGCCATGGACCCGATCGCGATGCTGTTCGACGAGCCGACCTCGGCGCTCGACCCGGAAATGATCAGCGAAGTGCTCGATGTCATGGTCGATCTCGCCCATGAGGGCATGACCATGATGGTCGTCACCCACGAAATGGGCTTTGCCAGCAAGGTCGCCAATCGCGTGATCTTCATGGACAAGGGCGAGATCGTCGAGGACGCGCAGAAGACCGATTTCTTCGGCAGTCCGCGCAGCGAACGCGCGCAGAAGTTTCTGTCGAAGATTCTGTCGCATTAGGGTGCTCCCGTCATTCCGGGATGGTCCGAAGGACCAGACCCGGAATCTCGAGATTCCGGGTTCGATGCTGCGCATCGCCCCGGAATGACGCTCCAAGACTTTAGCCGCGTCAACAAATGCGTATAGGAATGCCGCCACCGGCTTCGCTACTCCAGGAGACTCTACTTTGGAACAGATCGCTTACGTCAACGGCTCTTTCGTCCCCCTGTCAGAGGCGAAGGTCTCAATTCTCGATCGCGGATTCCTGTTTGCCGACGGCATTTATGAAGTCGCCGCCGTGCTGGATGGCAAGCTGATCGACAACGCCTCGCACCTGGCGCGGCTGGAGCGTTCGGTCGGCGAGATCCAGCTGGCGCTGCCGGAGACGACGGCGCGCATCCAGGAGATCCAGCAGGAACTGGTCAAGCGCAACAATCTCGTCAACGGCATGGTCTATCTGGAGGTGACGCGCGGCGCCGACACCGGGCGCGACTTTGCGTTTCCCAAGGGCGTCAAGCCGACGCTGATCATGTTCACCTCGACCAAGGACATCGTCAACGCGCCCTCGGCCAAGACCGGCATCAACGTGATCACGGTGCCCGACCTGCGTTGGACCCGCCGTGACATCAAGAGCGTGGCGCTGCTGGCGCAGGTGCTGGCCAAGCAGGCGGCGGCTGCGGCCGGCGCCGGCGAGGCCTGGATGATCGAGGACGGCAAGGTGACCGAGGGCGGCTCGTCCTCCTGCTTCATCCTCACGCAGGACGACGTGATCGTGACGCGGCAGAACGGCAGCGAAATCCTGCCCGGCTGCACCCGCAAGGCCGTGGTCGCGCTTGCCGAGGAGCGCCAGCTTCGTGTCGAGGAGCGGGCATTTTCCGTCGAGGAGGCGCTCGCTGCCAAGGAAGCCTTCATCACCAGCGCCAGCCTGTTCGTGCAGGCGGTGGTGTCGATCGACGGCAAGAAGGTCGCTGACGGCAAGCCCGGCCCGATGACCAACCGGCTCCGCGAGATCTATGTCGAGTTCGCCAAGGCGACGGCGGTCTAGCGAAGTGTCGTCGCCCGCGAAAGCGGGCGACCCAGTATCCCAGAGAAGGTGCGCTTAGGCCGAGAGGCCGCGGCGTACTGGGTGCCCCGCCTGAAGCGGGGCATGACAGCGGAGTGTGTGGCGCGGCCGGTGTAACGCCAGACTCTCACTTCTTCCCGAACGTCGTCAGTTGCGCGCCATCATCGGCGACGAAGATCGCGAGCAGGCTCGCCGGCTCCGTCGTGCTCGCATTCTCGCTGACGAGATGCTCGCTGCCGGGCGGCTCGAAGAAGGCCTCGCCGGCCTTGTAGACCTTGGCCGGTCCGGTCGCCGAATTCTCCGAACGGATGCTGCCCGTCAGCACATAGGCCATCACGCTGCCGGCGTGATGATGGCTCGCCGATTTGCCGCCGGGTGCGTAGTTCACCAGCACGGTGGTTATGCTCTTGCCGGGAACATTCGGCAGCTTTTCCGAACGCACGGGCGTCACCTTGTCGCCCTCGGCACGGGCTGCCGGCATGGTGCCTGTGACCAGCGCGAGCAGGGCGATTGCCGTAATGCCGCAAATCGATCGTGTCATCTCAGCCTCCTCGCTCTACGCCACCGCCGCCTTTGCCTTCACCGGGTGAACCGCGCGGAAGGAGATCGCGATCCTGTTCCAGGCATTGATGGCTCCGATCAGCACGGTCAGGTTGACCATCTCCACTTCCGAGAAATGGGCGCGGAGCACTTCGTAGAGGTCGTCAGGGGCATGCGTCTCGGCGATCAGCGTCAACGCGTCGGTCCATGCCAGCGCGGCGCGTTCGCGGTCGGTATAGAGCGGCGATTCATGCCAGGCGCTCAGTAAATAGAGCCGCTGTTCGGTCTCGCCGAGCTTGCGGGCATCCTGGGTGTGCATGTTGATGCAATAGGCGCAGCCGTTGATCTGCGAGGCGCGCGTCTTCACCAGTTCGATCAGCGACTTTTCGAGCCCTGAGGCGACGATCTGGGCTTCCACCGCGACGAGCGCTTTGATGGTGTCGGGCGCGGCCTGGTAATAGTTCATCCGGGGCTTCATGCTCGCTCTCCTCTCTGGACGCTTTCAATTTGAACAATTGCCGAAGTCTATCCCGATCAGGTGGATAGTCACGGTCTGGATCGATGCCGTCGGATACAATAAAGTGATCTGAAGAAAAGCAGGGGAGGCGACGGATGTTCACACGCGAGCGGGTGTCGGCGGGAAGCCGTGCGATGCCACTGACTACCGTCGATCGATACCGCATCGCCTTGTTCGCGTTCACGGCGCTATCGTTGTTCCTGCTCAGCCATACGGCTTTCGCCGCCTATCCGGAGCGCGTCATCAAGATCATCGTGCCCTTTGCGCCGGGCGGCGGCACCGACGCCATCGCGCGCGTGCTGGCGCAGGAGATGGCGAAGGACCTCGGCGCCAGCATCATCATCGAGAACAAGCCGGGCGCAGGCACCATCATCGGCGCGCAGGCGGTCGCTGTCGCCGAAGCCGACGGCTACACGTTGCTGATGGGATCATTTGCCCATGCGGTCAATCCGAGCCTGTATGCGAAACTGCCGTTCGATCCGAACAAGGACTTTGCGCCGGTCGCGTTCATCGCGCGTTCCCCCAACATCGTCGTCGTCAACCCGAAGTCGTCGTTTCGTTCCGTCGGCGATCTGATCGCGGCGGCGAAAGCCGAGCCCGACAAGATCTCCTACGGCACGTTCGGCACCGGTACCTCGGCGCACCTCGCGGGCGAAATGTTCAAGCGCATGGCCGGCGTCAACATGACGATGGTGCCCTACAAGGGCTCCGCACCTGCGATCACCGATCTGATCGGCGGGCAGACCCAGGTGATGTTCACGACGGTGGCAAGCGCCGCAGCCCTGATCGAGGGCGGCCAGTTGCGCGCGCTGGCGGTGACATCATCAGAGCGTTCGCCCGCCTTTCCGCAATTGCCGACAGTCGCCGAGACCGGTCTTGCCGGCTTCGAAGCCGAAACCTGGTACGGCCTGTTTGCGCCGGCGAAAACGCCACCTGACATCATCGACCGCCTCAACAGGTCGGCGGCAAAGGCCGTGCAGGCGGATGTCTTCAAGAAGCTCAGCGTCAACGAGGGCCTCGTTCTGATCGCGGCGCCGCCGGAGGAGTTCGGCCGCTACTACCGCAGCGAGGTGGAGCGCTGGCGCAAAGTGATCGAGCAAGCCGGCATCAAGGCCGAATAGGGCGGCAAGGCGGCGCCAAGCCGGTTCCCCCGGTCGTGGTTCCCCGCTAGGATGCCCCGCATGTATGTGAGCGCTTCCGAGAGCCGGGTGCTGGCGCGCATCTTCGGGCTGTTGTCCGAAGACCTCAGCGAGCGCGACGTGCGCGAGGCGGTGGGCCATCACCTGCTGGAATTGCTGGAAGCCGACTACTACGCCTCCTTCGTCTGGCAGGAGGCGACCGGCCGTTTCGAAAAGGCCGTGTACCTGAACATGGACCCCGCCAACATCGCGGCCTACGATCGCTATTTTCAGCAGTGCGATCCGATCACGTTGAAGCTGCAGGCCCGTCGCGAGGCGACGCTGGTTACGCAGGTGATGCCGCAACGCGATCTGATGCGAACCGAGTTCTTCAACGATTTTCTTGCCCGCGACGGACTGCATTGGGGTGTCAATGCCTATAGTTTCGCCGGCGGCCGCAACATCGGCGACGTCAGGATCTGGCGCGGCCGGCGGCGCGAGAATTTCGATGGCCATACGCTGGAGCTGCTGCGGCTGATCGAGCCGGCCTTCACCGGCGCGCTGGTCCGCGCGGCCGGTGGTGCGGCAGCTATCGCGGTGGACGGTTCACCGATCCTGAAACTCTCCGTGCGCGAGTTCGAGATCGCGCGGATGATCTCGGACGATCTCAGCGACAAGGAGATCGCGCACCGGCTGCAGGTCGAGGTCTCCACCGTCCGCACCCATATCGAGCGCATCTTCGCCAAGCTCGGCGTCCGCCGCCGCAGCGGCGTCGCCAGCCTGTTTGCACGGCATTAGCGGCGTGAGCCTCTAGCGTGACGGCGGCGGTAACCGGCCGAACAGCTTTTCCATGGCCATGCCGATCGCGAGCAGTTTGCGATCGCTTCCCGCGGGGCCATCGAGTTCGAGCCCGACGGGCAATTTGCTCGACGCGCCCAGCGCGATCGGAAGCTGGATGCCGGGAACGCCGGCATTGCTGCCGGGATCGGTGTTCTGGATGAACAGCATGAAGTTGGCGAGGCTCGATGAGTCCGCATTCGACGCAATCGCGACCTTCGGTACGGTCGGAAAGGCGATGGCGTCGAGCTTGTTCTTCGCAAACGTATCGCGATAGAGCGCCTGCAGCGCCGGCCGGGCAATCTTCATCGCGGCGTCATAGGCGGGTTTGGCATCGGCGACCGTGTTGTTCGGTCCCGGCAGCTTGCGCGGAATCACCAACCCGTCATAGGTGCCTTTCACGTCGGGGCTGGCGATCTCCTTGGTGAGGTTCTCGATACTGACGCCGCTGCCGCTCTTCTTCAGATATGCGACCATGTCGTCGTACGCCTCGTAAAGCGCGAGCGGAAATCCGACCTGGCCGTTGAGTTCGGCAAGCTTCGGCATCTCGATATCGACCACCGTCACACCACTCGCCTTGAGTTTTTCCAGCGCAGCCTTGAATGCGGCCTCGGTATCGCCATCCAGATTGGTCAGCATCGATTTGTCGATGCCGATGCGCACCTGCTTCAGCTCGGCGGGCGCGATTGCGCCGCCGCCGGCGATGACGCGGTCGAGGATCGCCACGTCGGCCATCGTCGACGCCATCGGGCCGGCGGTGTCGCGGGTGTGGGAAATCGGCGCGATGCCGGCTTGCGGATAGCGGCCGACTGTCGGACGCAGCGCGGCGCAGCCGTTCAGCGCGCAGGGGACCCTGACCGATCCGCCGGTGTCGGTACCGAGGCCCGCGGTAACGATCCGCGCGCCGACCGCAGCGCCCGTCCCGGATGACGAGCCGCCGGCAATCTTTGTCGCGTCGTAGGCATTGCGCACGCCGGGCTCCGTGCCAGTCTTGAAGCCTCCATTATAGCCGGAGATGCCGAAGGCGAGTTCATGCATGTTGGTCTTGCCGATGATGACGGCGCCTGCCGCGCGCAGTTTTGCGGCCACTGGCGCATCTTTCTTCGGCACGAACTTTTTCAGCGCCGGCGTCCCGGCCGTACTGGGGAGGCCGGCCACCTCGATATTGTCTTTGATCACGATGGGGACGCCGCCGAGCGGCTTGCAGGAGCCCTTCTTGCGGCCGGCGTCAAAAGCCTCGGCGGTCTTCATCGCGCCCGCCTCGTCCAGCGTGATGAAGGCGTTGAGATCGGTCTTCGCCTTGGCCCGCGCCAGAGCCGCGGCGGTCAGCGCCTTGCTGGTGATCTTGCCGGCGCAGAGATCAGCAGCGGCTTGCGTTGCGGTGAGCTGGTCCAGATCGATTGCCGGTTGGGCCGCCGCTGGAGATGCCGCGGCAAGGGCGAGGCCGGCAAGGGCCGAGCCGAGCAGGATGGAGCTGCGAGCCATGATGATCCTCCGTGGAATTGATGCTCGTTCGGACGAATCTTAGCCGGTGCTGCTTCTGGCGCCTGTCCTCATTTCTGAGGACTCGGTCTCCCCGTCATTGCGAGCGAAGCGAAGCAATCCACGTCTCGGCCCGGGGATAGATGGATTGCTTCGCTGCGCTCGCAATGACGGGTGGACATAGCTTCACAGTCTCTCGGGATGGTGGTCGAAGCGCCTCAAACCTTCTCCTTCACAAACCTGTTTCGCAACGTGCCGATCCCGGTGATGTCGATCTCGACCAGATCGCCGGCTTTCAAATCGGGCGAGGCACCGTCGGTGCCCATCCAGATCACGTCGCCCGGCGACAGCGTGAAATATTTGGACAGTTCGACCAGGAACGGCACGATCCCAAAAATCATGTCGTTGGTGCGGAAGCGGCCGGTCTCCCTGCCATTGACGCGGATCGCCGTTTCCATCTTGTCGAGGTCGACATCGGTCTCGATCCACGGGCCCATCGGCTTGAAGGTGTCGGCGTTCTTGGAGCGCCACAGGCTGCGGTCGGCCTTCTGCCAGGTGCGCTCGCTGACATCGTTGCCGATGGTGTAGCCGAACACGCAATCCATCGCATTGGACTCGGTGAGGTGTTTTGCCTTCTTGCCGATGACGACGACGAGCTCGCCCTCATAGTGAATCTTCTCGGTCGCGCTTGCCGGGATCACCACGTCCTCGTCATGGGCGATCAGTGCGTTCTGCGCGCGATAGCCGATCTCGGGGCGCTCGGGCACGTTGGGCACCGTGCCGGCCTTGTCGGCGGCTTCCTTGAGATGCTTGAGATAGTTCAAGCCGACGCAATAGAAGGTGCACGGGATCAGCGGCAGCTCGATCTTCACGTCTTTCAGTGCATGCGATTGCGCGCCCCGCTGCCATTCGGCGAAGGGATCGCCGCTGACGGCGATTACCTTGTCGCCCTCGACGATACCCCAGGATGTCTTGCCGGCGGCGGTGAATTTCAACCAACGCATGATTCTTCCTTTTCTTATTCCGCCGCGGCCCGCGAACTGGTTTTCCAGGCGCCAGAAGCAGGGCGCTTCAGCCCGAGATTCTCGCGCAAGGTCTTGCCGGCGTAATCCCTGTGAAACAGCCCGCGGCGCTGCAGTTCCGGTACGACATGCCTGACGAAATCAGCATAGGAGCCCGGCACGATGGTGGCCGCGATGACAAAGCCGTCGCAGCCGCGCTCGACGAACATCTCCTCCAGCCTGTCCGCGATCTCCTTCGGGCCGCCGACGATGGCGTCCTGCACCTGGCCGCGGCCGGAGAAGGTGACGAAGTCGCGCGCGCTGGGATTGGTCTTGCCTGAGTTCTTGAGCACGCCGTCGCGGATGCCCAAAATACCCTGCATGCTCTTGAGCTCCTCCGTGGTCAGCGGCTCGTCGAGCGGTTTGGACGCAAAATCGTAGTTCAGCGCTTCCGCGAGCAGCGACAGCGCATCGATTTCCAGCGGCAGCTTGTTGATGACCGCCATCTTGTCCTCGGCCTCGGCCTTGGTCGCGCCGCAGACGGGCGTGGTGAGATTGCAGAGGAACATCTGGTCGGGATCGCGGCCGGCCTTCGCGGCTTCGTTGCGGACCGCTGCATAGCCCTCCTTGGCGGCAGTGACGTTGCGTGCTGCCGTGAAGATCACCTCGCCCCATCGCCCCGCAAAGCGCTGGCCGCGACCGGATGCGCCGGCCTGGATGATGACCGGGTGGCCCTGCGCCGAGCGCGGCACGGTGAACGGACCGCGTGACTTGAAGAACTGTCCGTTGTGATCGAGCCGCTTCACCTTGGCCGGATCGGCAAAGCGGCCGCTCTTTTTGTCCATGATCAAGGAGCCGTCTTCCCAGCTGTCCCAATGGCCGAGCACGACTTCCATGAATTCGTCGGCGCGGTCGTAGCGGAAGTCATGTTCGAGATGGGCATCCTTGCCCATGTTCTGCGCCTCGCCGTCATTGAGGGAGGTGACGACGTTCCAGCCCGCGCGTCCGCCCGACATCAGGTCGAGGGTGGCGAAGCGGCGCGCGACGTCGAACGGCTCGTAATAGGTGGTCGAGCAGGTCGATCCCAGCCCGAGCTTCTCGGTGACCATGCCCATGGTGGTCAGCACGATCAGCGGGTCCATCTTCACGCAGCGGATGCCGTATTCGACGGTGTGGGCATGGTCGTTGCCGTAGCGGTCCGGCATGGCGAGGCGGTCATCGAAGAACGCCATATGGAATTTGCCGGCTTCGAGAATCCGGGCGATCTCCTGATAGTAGTCCGCCGACATCGAATCGTCGCGCGATTCCGGATGCCGCCACGAACTCGGCAGGTTGGTGCAGTTCTGCGCCTGCAGGAATCCCACCAGCGCCATTTGCCGTGTCATGCCGTTCTCCTTGCGCACGCGGGATTGGATTTCATTTCAGGTCGAGTTCGGCGGCGAGCTTGTAGTCTGTGGCCAGCGCCTTCAGCCTGTCCCAGGTCGCGTCCTCGACCTCGATGCCGTCGCGCCTGCGCTGCTGCTCACGGATGTGTTCGATCTCGCCGGGGTAGAACACGCCGGGCGAGCCCTCCGACGGCGGGGTCGATTTGAGATAGCGCGCGAATTCGCCGACCTCTTTCTCGAAATCCTTCAGGGGGCGGAAGGCTGCGACGTTGAACACCGCCATGAAACATCCGTCGTTATGCCGGCCGGTCGGCTCGACGCCAAAGCCCAGGCCGGTGAGCAGGCCGCACAGCACTTCCACCATCGCTGCCAGCCCGCTTCCCTTGTAGCCCTCGCTGCCGCCGAGCGGCAGCAGCGCGCCACCCTTGCGATATTGCGAGGGATCGGTGGTGTGCCGTCCCTCAGCGTCGATGATCCAGCCTTGCGGGATTTGTTCGCCGCGCGCGAGCGACAGCGCGATCTTGCCGGCCGCGACCGCTGACGTCGCCATGTCCAGATAGAACGGCGCCTCGAGATCGGACGGCACCGCAATCGAGATCGGGTTGGTGCCGAGCCTTGCCTCACGGCCGCCGAACGGCGCGACGTGTTTTGGCGAGCGGCCGGAATCGGCGGCGGCTATACCGATCATGCCGGCCCGCATCGCCATCAGCGGATAGGCGGCGAGTCGCCCGACGTGGCTCTGGCGGAACACGGTGCACGCAGCGACATTGGCGGTCTTCGCTTTCTCGATCGTCAGCGCCATCGCCTTGGCGTTGACGTGAAAGCCGAAGCCCCAATGGCCGTCGATCACGGTCGTGGTCGGCGATTCCTGCACGATGGTCCATTTGGCGCCGGGGACGATGTGGCCCGCCTTGATGCGGTCGATATAGGTCGGGATCGCGATCACGCCGTGCGAGTCGTGGCCGGCGAGGTTGGCGTTGACGCAGCCGACAGAAACCGCGTCGGCTTCCTCCTGCGACGCGCCGGCAGCCCTGAGCAGCGCCGCGCCGATACGCGTGAGACGGTCGGCCTGGACCAGCGGCATGGCAATTTCCTTACCCTTTAACGCCCGCGCGGATGGCGGGTCTTGTTTGGTGCTGGCATGCTCTCAAAGCGGCGGCGGCAGGGCAAGCGTGGAAATATCCTGTTAGCCATGCTGCGGACACGGCTCTCGCGTGCCGGGGATTTCCATTCCAGGAAATTCGGCCCATGCCGGCCGGCGGTATGGCTTACAAATAGTGAAAGTACCGTAGTTCTCCCGAGCGGCGTCAATTGCCGTTGGTCTGACATTTACTCTGATTGGCAACGGCATGCCGCCAATAACGAGCACTTAGGCCTGTTACACGCATAAAATCCGCGGGGGCAGCCCGGCGCTGCCGGCAGGAGCTTGGGGACGGTGAATACCGATATCGCGCGTACGCTCGCGGCGTTGAATGCAACCAACGAAGCGATTCTGTATGCCAAATCGCCCGAAGAACTGTATGCGAAGGTCTGCGAAGCCGCGTTCTCGGTCGGCGACTTCCTGGCCGTTGCAATTTTCCTGCTGGAACAAGAAACCAATCTTCTGCGCTTCGCCTCCGGCTGCGGCGATGACGTTCCCCGCCTGCGCAGCATTGACATTTCCGTCGTGGCCGGTACGCCCCAGGGTTCCGGGGTTTCCGGGCACGCCTTCCGCAACCGGTGCGTATGCGTCAGCAATGATTTCCTGAACGACCAGCGCTCACTGGCCTGGCGCGAGGGCGCCAAGGCCAATCAGGTCGGCGCGGCCGCCGCGCTGCCGCTGCTTTGCAATGGCGAGAGCGTGGGCGTGCTGCTGGTTTCGCGGCGCGAGGCGCACTCGATCGACGACCAGCTCGTCGCAATGCTGGAGCGCGTGTCGGCCAACATTTCGTTCGCGCTCGACAATTTCGACCATGAGGCAGCGCGCAAAAACGGCGAACGCACCACGCGCCGCCTGAACCGGATGTTCGGCGCCATCAGCGCGACCAACGAAGCCATTCTTCGCGCCAAGACCGAACAGGACCTCTACCAGCGCGTTTGCGATGCCGCGGTTCACAGCGGAAAGTCCGCCGCCACGGTGGTCCTGCTGGCACAGCCCGACTCGATCTGGCTGAAGCCGGTCGCTGGCACGGGTGCCATTGTCGAACAGATCATGCGCGCGCCGTTCTCGATCGACGCGGGCAACCCGTATGGAACCGGCGTCTGCGGCAAGGCCTTCCGGACGCAGCAGCCATCGGTCAACAACGATATCCTTAAGTCGACGCAGGGACAGCCCTGGCACCAGGCCGCGCGCGAAACCGGCGTCACCGCCTGCGTCGCCGTTCCCCTGATCAAGGCCGACGAGAGCATCGGCGTTTTGCTGTTCTTTGTCGGAAAGTTGTGGGCGGAGGACGAAGAGATCGTCGCGCTGATGGCGCGGATCGCGGAAAACGTCTCGTTCGCGCTGGATAATCTCGAGCGGACCAACGCAAAGGCGTGGGCCGACGTGCAAAAGGAGCGGCTGGCGCGCATGCTGGCGGCGCTCAGCGCCACCAACGAAGCGATCGTTCGCGCAACGTCGCGGACGGAGCTGTTCGAGCTGGTATGCGAGGCTGCCGCGAAAGGCGGCCGGTTCAACTCGACCAGCATTCTTCTCGCCCGTTCGGACAGCGACTATACCGACATGGTTGCCGTGGCGGGGCCGACCGCCGCCAACATGCGCCGGGTGAGGGTTTCGACCAACGCGGATCATCCGGAAGGGCGTGGCCTGTGCGGCAACGCCTTCCGTTCCCGCCAGGCCTGCATCGCCAACGATTTGCGTGCCGATCCGCGCGGCTCGGCCTTTCACCAGTTCATTCACAGCGACGGCGCGATGTCGGGTGCGGCGTTCCCGCTGATGGTTTCCGGCCAGCCGGTCGGCGTGATGTTTTTCATTTCCTCCGAGAAGAATACGTTCACGCCCGAGTTTGCCGAACTGTTGCAACGGCTCACGGAGAATGTGTCGTTCGCGCTGGAGAATTTCGACCGTGCCGACGAGAAGGCGAGGACCGAAAGCCAGAAAGAGCGCCTGACGCGGATGTTTGCCTCGCTGAGTGCAACCAACGAAGCGATCATGCGGGCCAAATCCCGCGAGGAGCTGTTCGATCTGGTGTGCGAAGCCGCGGCGGGCGGCGGCAGGTTTACCTCGACCACCATTGCACTGGCCGAACCCGGCAGCGACCTTCTCAGAATCGTCGCTGCCTCGGGCCCGGCGGCCGAGACGACACGGCAAGTCAGGTTGTCGATCGATGAAAACCGTCCCGAGGGCCGTGGGCTCAGCGGAACGGCGTTCCGAACCCGGAGGCCATGCATCACCAATGATTATGTGACCGATCAGCGTGTCGCCGCCTTTCAGGCCATTGTCGGTACCTATGGCGCCCAGTCAGGCGCCGCCTTTCCCCTGCTGGTTCGCGGCGAGCCGGTCGGTGTCATGATTTACATGTCGCTGGACAAGGACACTTTCAGCCCCGAATTCGCCGAACTGCTGCAGCGACTGGCCGACAATGTGTCGTTCGCGCTGGAGAATTTCGACCGCGCCGACGACAAGGCGAGGACCGAAGTCCAGAAAGAGCGCCTGACGCGCATGCTGGCGGCACTGAGCGCAACCAACGAGGCGATCGTTCGCGCCTCGTCGCGGCCGGAACTGTTCGAACTGGTATGCGAAGCGGCGGCGAAGGGCGGCAAATTTACCTTGACCTCCATCGCGATGATAAAGCCCGCCAGCGAGTTTCTCGACGTCGTGGCTGCCGCCGGTCCGACCGCTTCCAGCGCGCGCCAGGCTTCGATATCGACCAGCGAGGCGCGCCCGGAGGGGCGCGGGCTCTGTGGTTCCGCGATACGTTCACGCCGGGCCTGCATTATCAACGACTACCTTGCTGACGCGCGCGCCGCGGCGTTTCACGGCACCGCGCGCAATGACGGCACGAATTCCGGCGCTTCATTCCCGCTGCTGGTGCAGGGGCAGGTCGTCGGCGTGATGTCCTTCATGTCGATGGAGAAGGATACGTTCACGCCTGAGTTTGCGGAGCTATTGCAGCGGCTCACCGACAATGTGTCATTCGCGCTGGAGAATTTCGACCGCGCAGATGAAAAGACCCGCGCCGACGAGCGGATCGAATATCTGGCCTCGCATGACAGCCTGACCAAACTGCCGAACCGGGAAATGTTCAACGGCACGCTCCGCCGCGCGATCGATGCGGCTTCGCGTTACCAGCGGCAGTTTGCGCTGCTGTTCATCGACCTCGACAGGTTCAAGGTCATCAACGATTCGCTGGGTCACGACGCCGGCGACATGCTGCTGGTGGAGATCGGTGGCCGGCTGCGCCGTGCGCTGCGTTCGAGCGATGTGGTAGCGCGGCTCGGCGGCGACGAGTTCGTGGTTATTCTGGAGGAGGCGGCCGAGCGAGACGAGGTGGAGCGCATTGCCGGCGAATTGCTTGCCGTGCTCAGCCAGCCGCTGCAGCTCAGCGGCCATGAATGCCATACCACCGCCTCGATCGGAATCGCGATGTTCCCGTCCGACGGCACCGACATCCAGACGCTGACCAAGAATGCCGACATGGCGATGTACCTTGCCAAGGAGGACGGCAAGAACGGCTTCCGCTTCTTCACCAAGGAGATCAAGACGCAGTCGATCGAGCGGCTGACGCTGGAAAGCGCGCTGCGCCGCGCGCTGGAGCGCGACCAGTTTTCGCTGCACTATCAGCCGAAGATCGACATGGCGAGCGGCCAGATCACCGGCGTCGAGGCGCTGTTGCGCTGGGTACATCCCGAGTTCGGCGCCGTCTCGCCGGGACAATTCATCCCGCTGGCCGAGGAAACCGGGCTGATCGTCCCGATCGGCCGCTGGGTGCTCGAGGAAGCCTGCGCGCAGAACATGGCCTGGCAGCGCCGCGGCCTGCGGCCGGTGACGATGGCCGTCAACCTGTCGCCGCGCCAGTTCGCCGATTCGAATCTGCTGCACGACGTCGACGAGGCGCTGCTCGCAAGCGGCATGTCGCCGGTGCTGCTGCAGCTCGAAGTCACCGAAAGCATGGTGATGCGGAACGTCTCGCGCGCCATCAAGATACTCGACGCGATCCAGAGCCGCGGCATTCGCTTGGCCATCGACGATTTCGGCACCGGCTATTCGTCGATGTCGCTGATGAAGCAGTTCCCGATCGATACGATCAAGATCGACCGCTCCTTTGTGCGCGACCTGCCGGTCGATTCCGAAGACCAGGCCATTACGCAGGCGATCATCAGCATGGGCAAGGCGCTCGGCATGACCGTCATTGCCGAGGGCGTCGAGACCGTGGAGCAGGAGACTTTCCTGCGCAATCACGCCTGTGACGAAATGCAGGGTTTTCTGTTCTCCAGACCGCTGCCCGCACAGCAGATGGCCGATCTGCTTCGCTCGGAGCCACGGCTCGCCTCGCCGCCGCTGCAGCCGGAAGCCGGCTCAGGGCTGGAAGGCGCTGTCGTCTGACGGCTGCGGGTGCAGCTCGCGTACGACCTTTGCGTCGGCAACTTCGGTCTTGCGGGGGAAGTCGTACGGCGAGGGCAGGGAGCTCTGTCCCGCGAACGCCCTTAGGAAGACTTCCGCCGCCGCAGCATACGTTGCCTGATCGGGCAAGCCGAGTTCGGCACACCATTCGGCCGGCAACGGCTGCTGAGCATTACGCAGCTCGATCGCGGGCCCCCACCACCACGCCGGGGCGGGCGACCGCTCCGCTTCGGGAACAGCCCGCCACCGTGCGTATTCGCCGATCATGCGTTCGAATTGCAGTCGCGGTGCCGGATGCATCCTGTCTCCTGACGCCGGATGATAGCCGTATCCTTACGTCGCGCAAATGCGTGTCAGCCGGTCACTGCCGGCCATGCTGCCAGTGCGAGGTCACGTCCGCACCCGACTTGTTGAGGTGGACGTGCTGATCAACATGGTCGACCCATGACACCGGAATGAAGTGGTGGTGCTGTCCGTCGGGTGAACTCTGCTTGGTCAGCTTGATCTTGTCGGTTCCTTCCATGTGGTCGACCTTGCCGACCGTCTTCTTGTCCGACGAGATGACGTCCATGTGTTCCTTGATCTGTTCGGTAACAGCCATGTTCATATCCGTAAGATGGTTGGGAGTATGAAACGCGCCGTCGTCCAAATGGTTGCTGCGGTTATTTCTCCTCCGCCGCCGTCGAGGTCGCCGGACCTTCGCCCATGATCAGCAGCACGGCGTCCTCATCCTTGGCGCCGTCCCAGTGCACCTGCTTGCCGAAATGCGTCACGAAACTGCCGGCCGGCATCGGCGTCGAGTTGGCCGGATCGAATTTCGGCCCCGAGCCGACCCACCACGTTCCCTGCAGCACCACGATGTATCGGTCGTTGGGATGGAAGTGCGGGCGGCTGAAATGATTGCCCTTGGTCCATTTGTTGTAGACCATGTAGAAGCCGGGCTTTGAGGGATCGCCGACCACGACGGCGCTCTGCGCGCCGGCCGGATTGACTGGACCCCAGGGAATTTGCTCCGGCAGCTTGTAGATGACGGCGGCCGGATTGAGTTCCGCAGCGGCGCCGATGCTCGTCATCGCGGTCAGCATCAGCAGTGTCGTGAGGTATCGCCAGCGCCACCTTGCCAGCTTCATGGATTCCTCCCTCGATCGACTCGATCAAAGCTGCCTCCCACGCTAGCCGGTCCTGCTCTTCGGACAAGGCGCGCATCTGCATGCGTGACCGGCGGTTGCGAAACGCGACGCGTATGACGCAACTGCAGCATGAAAAACGGATTTACGCCCGACATTGTGATGCTAGGTTGCCGCCCAACTAAAAGCAGCCAAGGGAGGGTTACGTTCATGAAGCGTTTGTCGATACTTGCGGCTGGTCTGCTGATGGGAGCAGCCGCCGTTCAATTTTCCAGCGTGGCGTCCGGCCAGAGCGGTGGCTGGGTGACACTCGTCGACGGCACCAAGATGGGTGACTGGACCGAGGTCGGTAAAGCCAATTGGGCGATGAAGGATGGCGCGCTGGTTGCGGACAAGATCACCGAGGGCAAGGATCCGTCCTACCTCGTCAGCAAGAACTCGTACAAGGACTTCGAGATGAAGGTCGAGTTCTGGGCCGACGACGACGCCAACAGCGGCATCTTCATTCGCTGCGACCAGTCGGGGAAGATCGACGCCAAGATCTGCTACGAGGTCAACATCTTCGATAAGCGACCGGATCCGACCTACGGAACCGGCGCCATCGTCGATGTCGCCAAGGTCGATCCGATGCCGAAGGCGGGCGGCAAATGGAACACCTACGAGATCACAGCCAAGGGACCACATCTCGTTGTCGTGTTCAACGGCCAGAAGACCGTCGATGTCCAGGACTCAAAACACGCCGGCGGCCCGTTCGCCCTGCAATACGGTTCCGGCGTGATCAAGTTCCGGAAGGTGCAGATCAAGTCGTTGTAAGGCCGCCGCTCGATCGCTTGCGCAACGCGAGTTTCCGCGTCGTCATGGCCGGGACAAGCCCGGGCATGACGAGTCTGTGGAAGCACATTGCGTTTGCCGCGGAGCGCCGGAAATGCCGCCGTCGGAATCGCTCGACATACGGCTTGGAAGGTGGCCTCGCCTCAAGCACCCGTCTTCAACGGATGCGCCTTCCTGTGCCATGTCCAGGCGGTGCGAATGATCGTCGCAAGATCCGAATGGACGGGATTGAAGTTCAGCGTCGTGCGTGCGGCGGAGGGATCGGCGACCAGATAGGTCGGGTCGCCGGCGCGGCGCGGTTTGACGACGTGCGGGACTTCGCGGCCGGTCTCCGCCGCAATCGCCGCGAGGATCTCGCGCACCGAGAATCCGTTGCCGGTGCCGAGATTGAAGGCGCCGCCGGAATGGCCTTCCAAGAGCAGCTTCAGCGCCAGCACATGGGCGGCCGCCAGATCGGTCACGTGGATGTAGTCGCGGATCGCCGTTCCGTCCGGCGTGTCGTAATCGTCGCCGAACACGGCGAAGTCAGGCACGTGGCCCTGCAGCGCCATCATGGCGCGGGGGATCAGATGTGTCTCCACGTCGCGCAACTCGCCGATCCCGCCGGCAGAATCGGCGCCCGCGGCGTTGAAGTAGCGCAGCGCGAACGAGCCGAGGCCATAGGCTGCGCGATAATCCGCCAGCACGCGCTCGATCATCCATTTCGAGGCGCCATAGGGGTTGATCGGCGCGCAGGGAAAATCCTCGCGCAGCGCCTTGCTGTCGGCATTGCCATAGACCGCGCCGGTCGATGAAAACACCAGACGATGGCAGCCGGCCTCGCGCATGGCCGCAAGCAGCGACAGCGTGCCGGCGAGGTTGTTGACGTAGTATTTCTGCGGATCGGCAACGGACTCGCCGACCAGGCTCGACGCGGCAAAATGCATGACGGCCACGATGTCATGCTCGGCAAAGGTCCTCGCCAGCGTGGCCTTGTCGGCGATGTCGCCGACGACGAGCGTGCCCGCGGCGAAGCTGCGATGGCCGGTCGAAAGATTGTCGTAGGTGACGGGCAGGTAGCCCGCCGCATCCAATGCCCTGCAGCAATGCGAGCCGATATAGCCGGCACCGCCGGTGACGAGAATGGCTGGACGGCTGCTCATCGGTTATGTGTTCCGTCGATGTCCGCCGATCGGCTCCTGTTCAGCAACAGGTAGAGCGCGCGCGGGTTGGTGGTCAGATAACGCCAGAAAAGGCGGCGCGGCTCAAGCCAGATCCGCCAGACCCATTCCAGGCCGGCATTCTGCATCCATAGCGGCGCGCGGACGCGGCTGCCCGACAGGAAATTGAACAACCCGCCCGACGTCTTGATGACGCCGACATTGGAGAGGGCCGACGTGAACTCCTCGACGAAGGCCTGTTCATAGGGAACACCGAGCGAAACCCAGAGATAGTCCGGCGCCAGTGCATTGATCTCGGCGACCTTGGCACGCAGCGCTTCGCCGCGAAGATAGCCGTGGCAGCGGCCGACGATCTTGAGATCGGGATATTGTTTGCGGACGCAGGCGACGGCGGCGGCATTCTCCGCCTCGTCCGCGCCGAGCAGGTAGAAGGTCAGGCCGGCCGCCTGCGCTTTGTGGGCGACGACGTGGAACAGGTCGGTGGTCGCGACGCGCTCGGGCAGCGGTGTCCTCGATTTGAACCGCGATATTGTCACCAGCGGTTGGCCGTCGGCATTGATCAGATCGGCGGCCCGGAATAGCTGGTCGGTCATCGGTTCGGTCGAACAGCGCGCCAGCACCTCGCCATTGGCCGAGGTCAGGTACAGCGGACGATTCGCGCGGCGCTGCGGGAACACCATGTCGATCATGAAGTTCGCGGTCTGCTCGAGATCCAGCACGGCAAGCCGCAGCCCGCCCAGCGTGATGCGGGGTATGCCGGCCGTGGCCGCCCGCCCGACGGGATTTATGCGGCGCTCAAGCATATTGCTTGTCTCGCTGCTGGCTGGCCGCCGGGTTGACCTCGCTGAGGACGACACCGACGAGCTTGCGCTCGGTCCCGCCGAGGGCCGCGATGATGTCTTCCATGCAATCGTTGATATCGAGCTGCACCGGCAGGATCGCGACCAGGCCCTCGGCCATGTCGAGCAGTTTGCGGTCGGCCGGGCTCCACGGCATCGCCGGGCCGTCGAGGATCACGAGGTCATGGCTACCGGCGGAGCGGGCCTGCACAATCGCCTTGCGAATAGCGTCGCCCGCTTTGGCGTCGGTGGCCTTGATGGCCGGCAGGATCGAAATTCCGTTGGCGGTCGCGATCGCACGGGGGGGCTTGGTGCCGATGTTAAGCCAGCCGAAGCGGCTGGGCTCGGCCTTGTCCAGATGGCTCACCTTGTTCGACAGCGCGTGTTCCCTGAGGTCGGCATCGATCAACAGAACCTTGGCGCCGTCGCGCGCGGCGGCGAGCGCGATGTTCAGCGAGGCGATGCTACGGGCCTGATCCGGGTTGGCGCCGATCACGGCCATGACGGGCGTTTTCCCGGCGCGTCTGGCCAGTGCCGCACGCATCTCGCGCAAGGCAGTGAGGACGGTCATTTGCGGAAAGCCCGCGCGCAGCGTCGGCCAGCCCAGGCGCGTGACATCAGTCGTGCCGCCGGTCGCCAGGATACCGCCGAGCGTGCGCATCACGTCGACTTCCTGCAGCCGCGCGATCGGCGGCTTTTCGATCAGGCTCACCGCAGGCTGCGGCGGGAGGTCGGCGGCGGGCGGCTCGCTCGCGACTTCGGCAGCAGCCGGCTCCTCCGAAGCTTCCGGCGGCGCTTTCTCCCGGGGCTGAAACGCGGTCGTGCCTGGCATCAACTGGTTGACGGCGACGATCCAGCCGGCGGCTGCGAGCCCGCCAAGGACGAAGCCGATCATCGCCAGCAGGCTCATCGCCGGCGGGAAGGTGCGCCGCTGCGGCACGGTGGCTTCGCCGATGATGCGGGCGTTCGAGGTGTTGAGGCTCTCCTGCTCCTCGGTCTCGCGCGAGCGCTTCAGGAACGACTGATAGACGTCGCGGCTGGCCTCGACGTCGCGTTCGAGCTCGCGCAGGCGAACCGAGGCCTGGCTCATCTGGACGCTCTGGCGCTTCTGGGTTTCCAGCGCCTTGTTGAGCGAGGCTTCATAGTCGCGGGCGCGGACCAGATCGTTCCTGGCGGCCTGTGCGAAGCGTTCGACTTCCTCGTTGATGGTGCGGCGGAGATCCTGCACTTGCTGCTCCACCTGGCGCAGCGCCGGGTGCCGCGGCCCGAGTTCGGCCTGCAATTCGGCCTGGCGCTTGCGCGCTTCGGCCTGTTGCGCGCGCAGATTGGCGATCGTGGGCGACTGCAGCACCTCCGGAATGGCGCCGACATCGGAGGATGCCTTGCGGCTGGCCTGGATCTGATCGAACTTGGCCTGCGCATCGAGCGTCAGCGCGCGCGCCGCGGCGAGCCGCTGGTTGCTGGCGGAAAGCTGCTGGTCGCTGATCAGCGTGTCCTGGGTGCCGACGAAATTGTTCTGCGCCTTGTAGACCGCGAGCGTGTTCTCGGCATTGCGAAGCCGCTCCTGCAACTCCTTCAGGCGGCCGGAGAGATCGCTGGTCGCGCGCCGCGCGGCGGCAGCCTGCGACTGCTTGGATTCGGCGAGATAGGCTTTCGAGATCGCGTTGGCGAGCATCGCCGCCTTGGCCGGCTCGTACGACCAGACGTCGATATCGACGATGAAGGTGCGGTCGGTCTTTTTGACGTTGATGTGGCGGTTGAGCGCTTCCAGCGCGCTCATCTCAATCTGCTTCTGCTGCTCGGCGGTCGGCCGCAGCTCGATCCCGACCAGACCGAGCAACGATCCAAGGAGACCCTTGGCGTCGCCGCCGCCGAACTCCGGATCCTTTTCCAGGTTGGTGTCGCGGATCACCTGCAGCAGCACGTTGTTCGAAGTGATGACGCGCGCTTGGCTTTCCACCACCATCGCAAGGCCGGAGAGGTCCTGGGCGCGGGGCGTCAATTCGCGATCGACGAGCTGCAGTTCGCGGGGATCGACGTAGAGCTGGGCGGAGGCGGTGTATTTCGGCGTCAGGCTCTTGCCGACTGTTATCGCGACGCAGGCCGAGATCAGCGCCGCCGATGCGATCGCGACCTTCCGCTGCCACAGGAGCTGGGCCAGATCGAGCACGCTGAAGCCGGCCGGCGCGGTTACCGCGGCGGGCCTGGCGTCAGGCTTTATCGGCTGGTCATAGATAAACATCGACCCCAGCTTTCATTCGAACTGCCGCACGCATCGGCTGAGGGGTTACTCTTCGGGCTACGCCGGGTGCGCTGGAAAAAGGCGCTGAACAAACGCAACAGGGAAAATTAACCATACTCACCAAGGGACTATTCACTGAATTGGCAAACAAAGCGTTTAACCGCGGGCGCATCGCATCGCCTCCGCCATGGTCAGGGCCGGAATGTTCCGCCGGGATGCCGCGTCAAGCGCATGCTCGAGCAAGGCGGGCGAGCAGCCATAGGGGCTCGGCCGTTCCGTGACGTCGTGGCCGTAGAAAATTAACCATCCGTTATTGCTTTGCGCTTCGTCGAATGCGCGCTCGATCCCGTCGCGATCCATCTCGCGATCGATCAGCGGCATGGCGCGCAGGAACTGCAGGTCGACGCCGCCGGAGTTGACGCCCTGGATGATGCTGCGGCAGGTCTGGAATGCTTTCCTGAGCTGATGCTTGCGGGAGTAGGAGCCGTAACCGAACGGATAGGCAAAGCTGCCGATCCGTATCGAGGGATCGAGCGCGTGAAGGTAATCGCGGTTGCGTGCGATCTCCTGCTGCATCCCGGCTTCGTCGAGGTCGCAGGCGCGCTGATGCGAGAAGGTGTGGCAGCCGATCTCGTGGCCCCGCCGGTGCAGCGAAACCACGTCGTCGGCGTCACCCGCGACCCAGCCCGGCCCGTCGGCGCTGACCAGGCTGCCGGAGACATAGAATGTCCCGCGCGCGCCGTGGGCTTCGAGCATCGCCGCGCCGGTCGTCACCGCGCTTTTTGGCAGATCGTCAAAGGTGAAGCTGACCATCGGCGTGCTGTTGCGCAAGCGGAACAGATCGACGCGCAGATGCATCGCCAGCCGGTGGCCGACTTTTGCCCTTGCTTCTGACAGCATTGCGTTCATCGTCTCAGCGCTTCCGCAGGATCACGTGGTAGTCGCCGTGCCGCACGTCGGTGCGGCCGGGCAGGAAGAAGTTCATCACGCGCGCGGCACCATCGACCAGGGCCGCGAAAGCGGGCATGCGCAGCCGCATCTCCGGATAGCGCGGGCTTTCATACTGCTTGCGATAGATCATCTGCAGCCCGTGTTGCTCGGCGAACGCTTCCAAATTGGGAAGCGTGACCAGCGGGTGAAATAGCGTCGGGAACGGTGCGTGGCCGGGCAGCCCGGCTTTCTTGTCGCCGCGGACATGGCGGTAGAACCAGACGTGGAACCAGTGCGGCGAGTATTTGGTGACGACGCCGGACAGCGAGCGCGGATTGGGCGCGCCGATCAGGATCATGCCGCTCGGCTTCAGCGCTTCGCAGAAGTTCAGCAGCGCCGCTTCGACGTCGGGCACGTGCTCGATCACGTTGTAGCAGATCACGAGATCGAAGCTGTTGGGCCTGAAGCGATAGGTCTGGATGTCGCCCAGGATCGCCTTGTGCGCATAGTCGTTGTTGCGGATCTGGTCCTCATCGATATCCACCACGGTGACGTGGGCGCGATGCAGCACCTTGAGCGGCAGGAAGCTGGTCGAGCCGCCGCCGGCTTCGTAGATCGCGAGTTCGCCTTCAGGCAGCGTCGCTTCGAGAATGCGGTGAACGGTCAACAGACTCTGCCGCGCCTCGCCATGCGCCAGCTCGAGCAGCGCCTGTGGATGCTGCACGGCTTCCGGATTGGCGGTCGCCGCCTGCGTGTGTCCGATCGTGACCGCTTCGTTCATCGACTTCGTCCATTCTGACGTGGAGGTTGCCTTGTTCATTTCAGTTTTCCCAATCGACGCGCTTGAACGCGTCCATCAATGCCTGGTCCGCCCTGTGAATCAACGGGTCGAACGGCACGCGGTTGGTGCGCTGATACTTCCAGTTACTGCCGATTTCGCGGAAGTGGCGGAACGAAAAATCCCCGGTGCAGAAATACGAAGCCCACCAGGAGAAGATCGAATGCACATGCCATTGCGCATGGGTGGGGCATCGGGCGGGAACCACTGTCCACTTCGGCAGGCACGCGTTGGCGTCGCGCCGGATCACGAACCTTGAACGTTCGTATTGCGGTGGCATGAAGATCGAGAAGTCGGTATGGCGCTGCGGAGTGCGCGCCTCGTCGTGGACGCCGTCGTCGATGCCGATGATCCATCGCCCGCGGTATCGGACGAGGCCGGTCCATGACTGTTCGGCGGCTTCGAACACCGATTGACCCGTCTCCGACAGCACCAGCTCGTCGATGTCGGAGTTCATGGCGCTTCGGGCATGCTGCAGGAAGCGCCATCTGGCGTGCTCCCAGGCGCCCAGCTGGCAGAAATCGGAATCCCAGTGATCCCAGCTATTGGCGCCCTGGGGGCCGTATTTGAAGGGCCACTCCATCACGACCGAGCAGCGGATGCCCGGCACCGATCGGAGCGCCGCGCTCAAGGTCGCGCTGTCGTAGGCGCTGGAGCCGTTATCGTAGATGAGAACGGCATCGGCACCGTGAATGTCGCGATTGAACCTCACCCAATCGAGAATCCATTCGATCGGGTTGTCCTTGGACATCGTGAAGATGACGCGCCGATCCCTGAATATCTCCGAACAGTTCGGCGACGCAGAGAACGCAAAACTCCCCAGGTCACCCAATGCCTGGATCGGACCGGTATTCTCAGGGATGTCCAGCCACAATTGGGCGTGGCGGTCGAGATGCCTGGTCCGCGCCTTGCGGGTCCCGGCGCCGCTGATGAAGGTCGTCGTCGCGACGTCGCGCGCCAGATTGAAGAACGGCGGCGCGAACAGGGTGATCTGCGATTTGCTCACTTGCACTGCGTCGTAGAACAGCGTGTTGCTGTCGAAGTCGCGGTCGAAATTCTCGCCCCGACACGTAAGCGGGCGCGTCGCCTCGCGGCGCTTGTCGGTGAAGTCCGACAGTGAGACCGAATTGGTCCGACAGATCAGATGTCGATTGTCGGCTGCAACGGCCGCATTTTTGTTGGCGAGC
Source organism: Bradyrhizobium paxllaeri (assembly GCF_001693515.2). Lineage (NCBI taxonomy): Bacteria > Pseudomonadati > Pseudomonadota > Alphaproteobacteria > Hyphomicrobiales > Nitrobacteraceae > Bradyrhizobium > Bradyrhizobium paxllaeri. Next base: position 6,958,213 of record NZ_CP042968.1, on the reverse strand, counting down.
CGCATCATGGTTCTCTTGCCGACATGCTGGATCGTCCCGCGGACGGGACGGTGGCGGACGCGGCCGGGAGGACGTGTCGTTCGTGGCTTGACCGGCCGGCGGGGGGCCAGAGATTGCGTTGCGCGCCGTAGGCGAGCACGGCCTTGCGCAGGCCGGCGATGTCGAACACGAAAGCGGCGAGGGCGTATACGATGCAGCCGGTGGCGGCCAGCACGGCAAACGAGATCACGCCGATCGGGAGCAGCGGTTTCAGGAGTGTCAGCACCAGCGCCATGATCGCGGTCGCTGCGGCGATGCGCATGATGTGGGGCGCGTTAAAGGGCAGCGGAAACGCCCTCCGCGTCAGATACCAGCCGAAGGCTGCGCCGAAGGCTTCCACGATGACGAGGCTCGCCGCGGCGCCGACCAGGCCAAACCGGGCAAGCAGGACCGGCATGACGGCGAGGTTCGCGATCAGCATCGCGATGCTCTGCGTCGTCATCATGAACGGCGTCTTGGCGAGATGGAAGCTCGCGTGAATGTAGGACTGCGAGAATGACTGGAACAGCCAGGCAAAGGCCAGGATCGGCATGATCTGCGCTGCGGTGTCGCGGAATTCGCTGCCAAGGATTACGCCTGCGATATAGCTGCTGGTCAGCGCCACGCCGACGACCGCCGGGAGCACGGCGGCCAGCAGAATTTCGAGGCTGAATTCCAGATGCGGTCGCGCTTCGCGGTCGCCACCGTTGGCGTAGGCGCGCACCGCCAGCGGGATCGTGGCGGATGCGATGCTGACTGCCGGAATCAGGATGATCTGCCGGACGAGATCGGCGGAAGCGCCGTACTGGCCGGCCGCATGATCGCCCATGAAATGAAACACCAGCATCCGGTCGAGCGCGGCATGGATCGCGAAGACGATGCCGGACAGCGTGATCGGAATGCCAAAGGACGCAAACGTCCGCAGGTCCGAAATCTTCGGCCCGGCGACTGGCGATCGCAGGATCGTGCTGGCAAACAGCATCGTCGTGACGAAATAGGTCATGCCCACCATCGCGAGCTGGCACAGTCCGCCGCCGCCGAGCAGTGCCGCGGCCAGGCACAGCGTGAACGCCAGGCAGGCGCGGATGATTGACGCGGTCATGAAGGCAAGCGATTGCAGCCGCGCCTTCAACAGTTCCTGCCCGAGTTCGAACAGGCCAAGCCCGAGCGCGAAGAAGATGGCGGCGATGTTTCGCTCCAGCGATACCGACGTCGTCAGCGTGGCAACAAGGAGCGCGATCGGCGCGGCGAGCGCGGAGATGAGATAAGCGAGGAAAATCGTCTTCCTGACGTCGACGGCGCCGCCTTCCGACTGAAAACGCAGCGCGGCGACGCGAACCCAGGTGAACAGCAGCGCCGAGACGATCCCAGCGGTGCTGAGGCCTACGACATAAACGCCATATTCGTCCGGCGAGAGCAGGCGCGTGAATACGACCGCGCTCAGCAAGCCGATGGCGGCTGATACGATGCTTGCGACCGAGTAATGGAACGTCTGACTGAGCATTACTTCGGCAATGGGTCCAAGGTTAACAACACGTCACATCTCGACAAATCTGCGGGAGGCTCGCCTCTGTCAGGCGCAAACCTCCCGCGCTGCCCATTGGAGCAAGATCGGTGCCGAACCCGCGCTGAACGCTCTGCGGCGCGTCAGCGTGGTTAATCGATGAGTTTTCCGCCGTCTGCTGCGGATAGGCGACGAGACCGGGAACTTTCGGCACATCCGGTCTTCCCACGATGTCCGCATTTGCGACATGCGGGTACCGCTGCCGTTCCGCAGTAACCATGGCGGCGGTGCTGTTCGTGCGTCTGGTCCGCGCTGGACCGGATATTGCAAAGCTGGTTGCCGAGATCGCCGGCCTTGTCGGCAAATGGATTGCCGATGAGCTTTTGGTTGGATTTTTTTCGAGAATCTCTTTCTGCAAGCAGGGGTCGCGAGGCAGCTGTCCTTTTTGGGACAGCCGCCTTGTCCGGCCTGTCTCCTTTTGCGACGGCGCGGACTGCTCATCGCGCAAGGTGCGTTAACGCTGCGCGCAACGCGAGGGCAGCCGATGTTTCGCACTGATCCCAGGCGGCGCAAGGGGCATGGCCTGAGGCGGCTGCTGCTGTTGCTGGCGGTCTTCATTCTGACCGTGCTGCTGCTGGCCCGTGTCGACAGCAATGCCGCCTCGCGCAGCGTTTCCAACCCGGCGAAGTTCGCCGGCGCCTTCGTCAATTGGGGACCGGTCGGGCGCGAGCATACGCTGCAGGCGTGGGAAAAATGGCTGAGGCAAAAGCCGTCCTCGGTGCTCGGCGTCGACTTCTACGGCCAGATGACGTGGGAGGATTTCTCCAAGTTGAACTGGGTTCCCGGCGTCTGGAAGAAGCTCAATCCGGCGCGCAACGTGGTGTGGTCGATCCCGCTGACCATGAAAGGCACGCCGCTCGCCGACGTTGCCGAAGGGCTCTACGATGCCGAATTCGAAGCGGCGGCCCGGGCGATTTCGGAAGCGCATCCCAAAGCGATCATCCGGCTCGGTTGGGAAATGAACCTGGCTGAAATGGCGTGGTTCGCGAACGGGCATGAAGCCGATTACATCAAGGCGTTTCGCCGCGTCGTGGCAATATTCCGCCGCCACTCCGCAGGCTTCAAGTTTGACTGGTGCCCGGGATGGGGGCCGCAGGACATGCCGGCGGACGCGAGCTATCCCGGCGACGATGTGGTCGACTACATCGGCCTCGACGTCTACGACTTCAAGCATGAAGGCACGCCTGAGGAGCGCTGGAACAACTTCTACGTCAAGGCGCCGTTCGGCCTGGAATGGCACCGCGAGTTTGCGCGTCTGCACGGCAAGCGCATGAGTTACCCCGAGTGGGGCGTCGGCAATGCCGGCGACAACCCGTTCTTCATTCAGCAGATGCACGACTGGTTCATGAAGAACGAAGACCGAATTGCCTACGCTGCCTATTTCGATGTCGACGGGGCGTGGCCGACACAGATCGATAACGGCGCGTTTCCGAAGTCGCAGCTTCTGTTCCGAAAGCTGTTCAGCCGCTGATCGGCGGTCGGCGCTGTTGAGCGTGAATTAACTCCGTCCATTAACCGTCCCCGGAGTTCGGCACGTCGCACGGTGCCGGCGGATCGAAATTTGCAATATCGCCGGCGTTACGTTCGCAAGCACCGGATCATCCCGGAACGAACGGCCTTATCGAGACGGAAGTGTCCCGGAATTTAAGCCGGCGATCCCGTTTCGAGACGATGAGACATATTCGTGAACGACCTGAGTGTCATGACAGGGATATCGACCAGCGATCTCCGGATGGACGGACCCGATCCGTCGGCCAGGGCGCTGCGCGCGCTGGTGGCACTTTCGCCGCGCCTCGATCCCACGATCGAAACTGTCGTCTGCATTCCCTGTTTCCGCCGGCCGGATTACCTGCGACGCACGCTGGAATCGCTCGTCGGTCAGCGCACCCGCCGCCGCTTTGCCGTCGTCATGGTCGAGAACGATGTGTCGAAGAGCGAGAGCGTGCCGGTGGCCGCCGAGTTCCTTGCGTCGGGGAAATTGTCAGGCCTCTGCGTGATCGAGCCGCGGCAAGGCAATTGCCATGCGATCAATGCTGCCTTCGAGACCGCGTTGCGGATGTTCCCGAACGCCGCCAGCTTCCTGATGATTGACGACGACGAAATCGCTTCGCCGGACTGGCTGGAGCTGATGCTCAGGACCGCGGACGCGACCGGCGCCGAGATTATCGGCGGACCGGTATTTCCTGAATTCGATGACGAGCGGAAGCGTGGACTGCGGCGCCATCCGGCTTTTGCGCCGGCATATGAAGTCTCGGGTCCGGTGCCCGTGATCTATGGCTGCGGCAACTGCCTGATCCGGCGCTCGGTGTTCGACCGACTGGGCACGCCGGCGTTTGATCTCCGTTTCAATTTTCTCGGCGGCGGGGACACCGATTTCTTCTACCGGTGCAAAAGGCTCGGCATGCGCTTTCACTGGGTGGCCGAAGCCGCGATCAGCGAAACCGTGCCGCAAAGCCGGACCAGCCTGAAGTGGCTGGTGACGCGCGGCCTGCGGATCGGCGCGATCAACTATCACGTCCAGCGCAAGGCGACGCCGACGGCCTGGCTGCGGGCGAAGCTGACCATCAAGCTGCTCGCCGCCTTGCCGTTGTCGCTGGTCTATGCCGCCTACGCCATCCTGACCGAGCGTAAGGGCACCATTGCCATGCATCCGGTCACGGTAGCGATCGGCAGCGCGCTGGCCGCGTTCGGGCTCGAGCCGCAGCCCTACAAGGCGTCGAAGATCGCCTCATGAGCCAGCTCGTCGACGCATCCGAAATTCGCATCGTGGCCGCCGGCGTCGAGCGGCAGCAGGTGATGGATATCGTTCGCGGCGCGACCTTTGTCGGAACGCTGCTACTGGGGTGGATATCGCTGCATCCGTTTGAAAGCCTAGGCGATCTTCAGATCGGCGACGTCGGCACCGGCAACGAGCTGGCGACCTACGCGTTGTTCGGCGCCCTGAGCGTGCTGACCATCGCGCTGGCCATGCGAAATGGCGCGCGTGGATTGGCGACGTTGTTGACGCCGGCATTTGTCCTGTTCGGCACCTGGGTGCTGGTAACGGTCGTGCTGTCGTTCGATCCGGGCACGTCGGTCAAGCGTCTTTCGCTGACGGTCTGCGTCGTCGCGGTGACGGCGGCGCTGATGCTGCTGCCGAAATCGCAGCAGGAATTGATGCACTGGTTCACCATCGCGGCGCTCGCTCTGCTGGCCGTCTGCTATCTCGGAATATTGCTGGCCCCGGATCTTTCGATCCACCTGGCGAGCGATCCGCAGGAGCCGGGGCTCGCCGGCAACTGGCGCGGCGCATTCGGTCACAAGAATCAGGCCGCGGCCGTCATGGTGATGGTGCTGTTTCTCGGCGTTTACAGCGTTCGTTCCGGCCTCTGGCTTTCCGGCGCTGCCGTCGTCGCGCTCGCCTCGCTGTTCCTGTTCTATTCGGCGGGCAAGAGCTCGCTGACGCTGTGCTTTGCGGTGCTGCTGCTGACGTCGGTCACGTCCTTCATCCGCGCGTTCTGGCTTCGCACGATCATCCTGCTCACGCCGCTGCTGTTGCTGAATGTTTTGAGCATCGGCACGGTGATGCTGGAGAGCCTCGCCGGAGTTTCAAAACTGCTGCCGTTCGACTCGACGTTCACCGGCCGCACCGACATCTGGGCATTTGCGCTGCAGTCGCTGCATGCGCGAATGCTGACCGGCTATGGCTTTGCGTCTTTCTGGGGCTCCAGCGCCATCCAAAATCTTCCCGAAGGCAAGGAGTGGGCGGGCTTCGCCGCGCACAGCCACAATGGCTATCTCGACACCGCGCTGGGCATGGGCGTGCCCGGACTTGCGCTGCTCATCCTGGTGCTGGTGATCCTGCCGTTGCGGAATTTTCAGCGTGCCGACGAGGGCGGGAACAATGGTCCGCTGGCGATGGTGCTGCTGCGGATCTGGCTGTTCGGGCTCTATCTGTCGGCGATGGAAAGCTTCTTCCTCGACCGCTCGGATCCGCTGTGGTTCACGTTCCTGCTGGCGGTGTTCGGGCTGCACTATCTCGCCCGGTTTCGGGCGGCAAAATAGCATTCGTCATTCCGGGATGGTCCGAAGGACCAGACCCGGAATCTCGAGATTCCGGGTTCAATGCTTCGCATCGCCCCGGAATGACAGCCCGCACGGCGTCAGCCACATCCTTCCACCAGCCGTCGAAATCGAACGGCAGCGGTATCGGCGGCCGCTTGACCGCCGCGGCGATCCGGTCGGCAAAGGCTTCGTTGTCCGAACCGCGCGCGACCAGCACGATGGCGCCGCGGCTGATCAGTTCCTTGAAGCGCGGGTGATGGTCGAATTCGTCCGGCAGCACGGGACCCGCGACGATCAGCGGACGGCCTGACTGCACGCAGGTCAGAATGCTGGAGCGCCGTGCGGTCAGCCCTTCATCGAGCGGATAGCAGAAGACGTCGATCTCGCTGAACAGGCCGAACACCTCGTGATCGGAGGCGACGAAGCCGGAGACGATCACGTCCTCGGCGATATCGAGTTCTCTGGCGCGGGCATGGAACTCCTCCTCGACCTTGTCGACGCCGCGAATGAAGGAGCCGACATAGACGATCAGCGGCTTGAGCCCGCGTTGCTTCAGGATGGCGCCGATCTCGAGCAGCGCATTGGGCTGCTTGCCCGGATAGATCGATCCGAAATGACCGATCAGGAGTCGTCCGTCGCCCTTCGCGGCGATCAGGCGATGCCGCAATTTCGAATCCTCAATTCCTGCCGGCGCCTCGATGTTCGGCGGCAGCGGTGCCAGCACGCTCTTTTTCGTGGTCCAGCCGAGCAGGGGATCGTCTGCCAGTTCGCTTCGCACGAGCGGCGAGAACATGACGATGACATCGGCAAGGATCAGCGCGGGCATGTAGGTGATGCGGCGCAACCAGTGCAGCCCGCGCCACTCATGCTGAATCAGGACGACCTTGCGCCGGCGCAACCGCGCGATCGCCATCGCCGCGAGCGGCGCGAACATCACACGCTTCCAGGCCACGATCGGAAAGTTGCCGACCACGCTTTGCGCCGAACCGACCGCGCGCCAGATTTCGGCTAACGTGCCTTCCTTGCGCGTCAGGGTTAACGTCGCGCTGGTCCCAGGTTCGAGCTTTTCGATTGTCTCCTGCAGCAGCCGGGTGAACTGGCCGACGCCGCAATGCATCTGCGGTCCCGCGCCGAGAAACAGCGCCCGATATCGGGTTTCTCCAGTCATCGTGCGGCGGCGGGGGTTCCAGGAACGGTCGGCGTTAGCCATACAGCGCAGACATTAGCTTCAGGTAAGCGCGAGTGTCTGCCCGGCACCGTTCTTGCCAATCCAACCATGAAAATCGTCCGGCCGTCTCATAACGGGACATCGGGCGGCTACGGCAATGGCGGCAGGCGGCGATTTCGGGACACCCGGAATGGCGGCCACTGAGACAATGGAAGTCAGCAGGAGCGGCGGCGATGACGGGCAGGATCTTCAGCACATGGGATGAGACGCATTCCGAGCTTTGGAGCCATCAGCCGATCCGGCTGCAGCACGAGATGCACAAATCGCCGGCGTTCTCGATGGACGAACTCGCGCAACTGATCGAGAGCTATCCGCGCGAGCACTACAGCCTGGTCAAGACCGGCGCCAAGGGCTCCAGCCGCGTCTGGCGCGAAGGCGATATCGGTAACCTCTCGGGACGGCAGGTGATCGAAGCGATTTCGCGCGGTGGGCTCTGGCTCAACATGCGCGACGTCGGCGCGGTCGACAGTCGCTTTCGCAAGCTGATCGACCGGATGTTCGAGGAGATCGCCGCCAAGGTTCCTGGCTTCGTGGTACCGAACCATCAGGCCGGCATTCTGGTGTCTTCGCCAGACGCGCAGGTTTATTATCATGCCGATCTGCCGGGGCAGGGCCTGATCCAGATCGCCGGCCGCAAGCGGGTCTACGTCTATCCAAACACCGCGCCGTTCATCAAGGCGCAACACCTCGAGGACATCGCGCTGTTCGATGTCGAGGTCGATCTGCCTTACGCCCCCTGGTATGACGGGCATGCGCAGGTGTTCGACCTCGAACCCGGACAGATGCTGAACTGGCCGCTGAACGCGCCGCACCGCGTCGAGAATCTCGGCACCGTCAACATCTCCATGACGGTCTCCTACGGCAATGACGATATCCGCCGCGCCCAGATCGTCCACCTCGCCAACGGCCTGCTGCGTCATCGTTTCGGCTACACGCCGAAAACCAGCAATCTGCGCGGGCCATCGTTCTTCGGCAAGAAGGTGCTGCAGAAGCTCGTGCGCGACAGCAAGTGGGTCAAGCGCGAGCGGAAGGCTCGCCGCGCCATCGATTTCCGCCTCGATGCGAACGAGCCCGGCAAAATCGTCGATCTGCCGAAGGCGGCGTAATCGCAACGCCGATGACGGTGCTGACGACCAGTGCGGGGCAACCGGCGGCGCGCTCTACAAGCCGCGCGGCGCAGTTCCGCGTCGAATTGCTGCGTGACTGGCAGCAGGCCGTCGCGCGCTGGCACGACATCAGCCCGTCGACGCCGTTCCAGCATCCGCAATGGTATGACGCCTGGTACCGCGCTTTCGCCGGTGCGGAGGACGTGGCGCCGCTGATCGCTGTTGCTACGGATGCGTCGATTGGCGAACCGGCGATGCTGCTGCCGCTGATCCGCCGCCAGCAAGGCAGAATCGCAACGATCGAATTCGCCGATCTCAATCTGACCGACTACAACGCGCCGATCCTCGGAAGTGCCGCGCCGCGCGATGCCAGGGCGGCGCGCGTGTTGTGGCGTAGTCTGTTATCGGCGCTGCGCCGGATGCAAGATCCGGCCGATCTCGTCCGCCTCCGCAAGGTGCCCGTCGATCTCGATGGCAAACCCAACCCGCTCGTCTTGCTCGGCGATGGCGGCGCCTGCGCGCTCAACGGCAATCTCGTCACGACAGGCGAGGATTACGACGCCTGGCGGTACACGCTGGCAAAGGTCGTGCGCACGGAACTGCAGCGGAGTTGGCGCGTATTCACCCGCGATCCGGCAGCCTCCTTTGCGATCGTCACCGATGTTGATGAAGCGTTGCGGATTCTCTCCACCACCGAGGTCCAGCAGGACGCGCGGATGCGGAGCCTCGGGGTGAACTACTTTCTCAATGACGCGACTTGCGCAGCGTTCTACCGCAACCTGGTTCGCGATGGCGTCGGCAGCGGCTACGCGGTGGTCTCGGCGCTCACGGTCGGCGACGAGATCGTGGCGACGCTGGTCGGGATCAGGGCCGGCTCGCGCTATGTGATGGTCCGCATCAGCAATGCCGGCAAGAAATGGTCGAACTGTTCGCCGGGCCGGTTGATCATTGAGCGCACCATGGCCGCGCTGCACAGGGACGGCGTGCGCGAGTTCGATTTCTCCGTCGGCAATTACGCCTACAAGCGCCGCTTCGGCGTAAGGCAGTTGCCGCTGATCAATATCAGCGCCGCCTTGAGCTGGCGCGGATGGCCGCTTGCCTTGCGCGATCGCGCGGTGGGTATGCTGCGAAACCATCCGCAACTCGATGCGAGGCTGCGACGCGCGTTCGGTATGTCGTTGTCACACGAAGAGAAATGACGCGCGGGCTCGAGTTCCAATTGCGGTGCAAATCTGTCACACATGCCGGGATTGTGGGGATGTTCTCCCTGTGTTCGCGAGAGTTTAGGATCGCCTGCACGTCAGAGGCGTATGCTGCGCTGCGGGTCAGGGATCACTGGTAAATGCTTTCTTGGGCGTTTTCTTGGGGAGAGCCGACATGCCAGCCTATATCCATCAGCACGACGAATTCGAGCCGGGCTTCGTTATCTGCCCGAGTTGTGTGGGGCTCGAAATGTATGTGCGCGACGTCGAACCGCATTGGAGCATGGCGAAGATCGATTTCACCTATGAATGCGCCGATTGCGGCGCCGAGGTTCGCCAGACCATCGTGAAGCCGGAATTGCGGCATTAGCTTGGGGAATCGTAGGGGGCAAAGGGCGCGCCGTGCCTATCCTCCCATCATACTGTAGACGGGGATGGTGGGCACGCGCTGCCCACCCTGCAAAGTACTTCAAAGCTGACGCACCACACCGGGTTGGCCAGGATCGCACTCAAGTGCGGCGCGATCCCATTTCGCTGAAATCGCTGCGGCCTCATAGGTGCTTTGCAGGAAATCGAGCAGCGCCTTGTCGGGGTCAGCAGCTGTACGTACGGCGTCGTAAGGCAGGATGAATTCGCCAAGGGCTTCGCTGAAGAAGGCAGCATCCGGTCGCACCTTCGCTGCGCGGAAACCCGGCGGCTCGGGATAGGCATAGGAATAGAACGCAGGGTAATCGATCGCGCCGCCGCCTGGCCAGAAGCCGGCGCTGCTGACCTCATGTGAATAGGCTTCATGTGCGACTGCGTCGGGCAGATGCGGCACACCGCCGGGATGACGCGGCGCGCGGCGGCCGGAGAAACGCGTCACCGCAAGATCGAAACTGCCCCAGAAAAAATGCACCGGGCTCGCCTTGCCGAGAAAGCCGGTGCGGAATTGCTTGAAGACGCGATCGCTATTGACGAGGATTTGCAGGAAGCGTCTGACGGCGTCGGGATCGTAGGAAGCGTGCGCGGTATCCTCGGAGAATCTTGTCGGATCGGGCAGTTCGTTCGGCATCTCGTCGATGGCAACGGCAATGCCGAGTTCACCGAGTGCGGCAAGCGTGGCGGTGTAGAGGCTTGCGACGGAATGACCCGACAGCGCAAAGTCCCGGTGCGCGCCGTCACTGGTCGAGATCCGCAAGCAATGATCGATGAGATCGAAATCGATCTGGAACGTTCGCGCACCGTCGGGCACTGGTGATGTCGTCAATCCGCGCGGCGTGACATACAGCGCCACATGCCAGGAATGATTGAGCCACGGCGACTTGGTCAGGCGAATTTTGCCGACGATCTGGGTCCAGAGCTGCAGGGTCGCACAGGTTTCACGCCACGCCGTGGTCGGCAATTCCGGCCACGGGACTTGCGAATTGCTGCTCATGCCAGAACCTCCAGCGTGCCGACCGGGAGGTCGAACGCTATCAAGAATTCATCGGGCGTTTAGAAGCCGTGCGTCACGATTTCGTGCACTCCGGGCAGCGGCGTTGCCCGCGCGAAGCGCGGTAGAGGCTCCTGCACCACCAGCGCCGCACGACCGCCTGCAGCGGCCGCTGCGCCAGTTGAGCAATAAAGAGAATTTCGATCATGCCAAATCCATCGCCCCGATGGACCAGATAAGGCGGCACTCTCGAATGAGAATGCCGCCCTTGTCCCATCAGCCATGCAGTTTGCTGGCGGTCTCCGCGATCACGCGTCCCTGATAGCGCGCGCCGGCGAGCTCGTTCTCGCTCGGCTGACGGCTGCCGTCGCCGCCGGTGATGGTGGTCGCGCCATAGGGCGCACCGCCCGTGACTTCGTCGAGCTTCATCTGTCCGGCAAAGCCATAGTTCAGGCCGACCACCGTCATGCCGAAATGCAAGAGGTTGGTGATGATGGAGAACAGCGTGGTTTCCTGTCCGCCATGCTGGGTCGCCGTTGACGTAAAGGCGCCGCCGACCTTGCCGTGCAGCGCGCCCTTGGCCCAGAGGCCGCCGGCCTGATCGAGGAAGTTCGCCATCTGCGACGCCATCCGGCCAAAGCGCGTGCCGGTGCCGATGACGATCGCATCGTAATTGGCGAGGTCTGCGATCTCAGCGATCGGCGCGGCTTGATCGAGCTTGTAATGCGAGGCTTTTGCGACGGCTTCGGGCACCAGCTCCGGCACACGCTTGATATCGACGATGGCGCCGGCCTTGCGGGCGCCTTCGGCGACGGCATTCGCCATCGCCTCGATGTGACCGTAGGCGGAATAATAGAGCACGAGTACTTTGGCCATGGTGGCTCTCCTGTTGAGTTTGGATTGAGGTGTTTGAGACAAAGGGCGGCCGTCATGCCCGGGCTTGTCCCGGGCATCCACGTCTTGCTTTGCTGCCAAGGCGTGGATGGCCGGGACGACGCCCGGCCATGACGGGAGGAGTTGTGTTCGCAGCTACGCCGCGTCGACCAGCACCAGTTCGCTATCTTCCAGCGCGGTAATCGTCAGCTTCGCCTCGTCGCGGATCGCGGCGCCATCGCGGGCATTGACGCGCACGCCGTTGACTTCGACGCTGCCGGCCGCCGGCACGAGATAGAGGTGCCGCGCCTTCTCCGCCGAGTATTCCGCGCTCTCGCCGGCCTTCAGCGTGGTGGCGAGCACCCGCGCATCGGCGCGGATCGGCAGCGCGTCCTTGTCGCCTTCGATGCCGCTGGCGATGGTGACGAGCTTGCCGGGGCGATCCGACTTCGGAAACGGTTTGGCGCCCCAGGTCGGCTGGCCGCCGGTCGTCGTCGGCTCGATCCAGATCTGGAAGATCTTGGTCTTCGACGGCTCCAGATTGTACTCGGAGTGACGAATGCCGGAACCTGCGCTCATCACCTGCACGTCGCCCGCTTCAGTGCGGCCCTTGTTGCCGAGCGAGTCCTGATGCGTGATCGCGCCTTCGCGAACATAGGTGATGATTTCCATGTTGGCGTGGGGATGGGCGGGAAAGCCGGTGTTCGGCGCGATCTCGTCATCGTTCCACACCCGCAAGGACCCGTGGCCCATGTTGGCGGGATCATAGTGGCTGCCGAACGAGAAGTGATGCTTGGCCTTCAGCCAGCCGTGATCGGCGCTGCCGAGTTTTGCAAAGGGTCTGAGTTCGATCATTGGGATATTCCTTCGTTGAAAGTTTTTTGAATGAGGCGGCCGGGCGGCATGCGCCCGGCCGCGCTGGATTTGCATTACGCGCCGAAGCCGCCGTCGACGTTGAGCACCGTGCCGGTCACGAACGACGCTTCGGGGCTGGCGAGGAAAACGACGCCGGCGGCGATCTCTTCCGGCTTGCCGAAGCGCTGCAGCGCGTGCTGCTTGCGCTGCAGGTCGGCAAAATCGCGGTCGTCGTCCGGGTTCATGTCGGTGTCGATCGAGCCCGGCTGCAGCACGTTGACGGTGATGCCGCGCGGTCCGAGGTCGCGCGCCGCGCCCTTGGTGTAGCCGACGACGGCAGCCTTGGTGGCGGCGTAGTCGGCAAGGCCGGGGAACGAGGCGCGGGTCGCGATATCGGAGCCGATCGTGACGATGCGGCCGCCTTCGCCCATCAGCTTCGCCGCCGCGCGGATCGCGGTAATGACGCCGTCGACGTTCACCGCACTCTGCCGGGCCAAGGCCGCGGTATCGGCATTGGGATCATCGACTGCGCTGCCGACGGCAACGCCGGCATTGTTGACGAGGATGTCGAGCCGGCCGAAATCCTTGGCGACGTTCTTCACCAACTGATCGACGTCGACGGAGGAGGCCTGGTCAGCCTTGTAGGCGCGGGCGTTGACGCCCCTGGCCTTCAGCTCAGTGACGACGGCCTCCGCCTTGTCGGGAGAGGCGACGTAGCTGATGGCGACATTGGCGCCTTGTTCCGCAAGGGCGCGAGCGCTGGCTGCGCCGATGCCGCGCGAACCGCCGGTGACGAGGGCTACCTTGCCTGAGAGCTTCTTGGTCATTGGATTTCTCCATTGCTTGCATTCCGATGGCCATTGGATATGCCGTCCGCCGTGGTATATAAATAGAAACTATTGAAACTCATTGTTTCCAAAAATGAGTCTTGGAGGCGGTCGGCATGTCAAAACTCCCGGATTTCGAGGCGCTCGCGATTTTCGCCAAAGTCGTGGAATTGCGGTCATTTGCATCGGCAGCGACCGAGCTGGCGCTGTCCAAGGCCACGGTCTCCAAGGCGGTCAGCCGGCTGGAGCAGCGGCTCGGCGCGCGGCTGTTCAACCGCACCTCGCGCCGGCTGGCGCTGACCGATGCCGGGCAAAGGCTGTCCGAGCGCGCGGCGCGCCTCCTGGCCGACGGCGAGGACGCCGAGAACGAGGCTCTGTCGCAATCAATGGCGCCGCGCGGGCTGGTGCGGCTCGCCGTGCCGATGACGTTCGGGGTGAAGGCGGTAGCGCCGATGTTGCCGGAATTTCTCGCGGCCTATCCGGAGGTCTCGATCGATCTTCACCTGAGCGATGCAACCGTCGACCTGATCGGCGAAGGCTTTGACGCCGGCCTGCGCATCGCGCGGCTGCCGGATTCTTCGCTGATCGCGCGGCGGCTCTGCGCGATGCCGCGCTACACCGTGGCGGCGCCTTCCTACCTGAAGCGCCACGGCCGCCCGACGCATCCGATGCACCTGGCCCAGCACAGATGCTTCGGCTACGCCTATCTCTCGACCGCAAACGTCTGGCACTACACCAATGCTTCAGGCGAGGAGGCTAGCGTGCGCCCGGCAGGCCAGCTCCGCGTCAACAATGGCGAGGCACTGTTGCCGAGCGTCATCGCCGGCCTCGGCATCGCCGATCTTCCGGACTTCATCATCGGCGATGCCGTTGCCTCCGGCGAAGTCGAAGTGATCCTGAAAGGCTGGCACCAGCCCGAAGGCGCCGTGCATCTGGTAACGCCGCCCGGTGGCCCGAGGCCTGCGCGGGTGGAGGTGCTGGCGGATTTTCTCGCGAAGCATTTTGCGAAAGCGAAGAAGCGGAAGTGACGCGTAGGGTGGGCAAAGCGAAGCGTGCCCACCATTTCGCGCACTGCATGACGTCGGCTGGACATATGCGGCGTGCTCATCCACCGCAGGGTGGTGGGCACGCTTCGCTTTGCCCACCCTACGATTCGAGGCTAGGCTGCCTGCAACGAAAACAAAATCACCGGGGAGAAACTCACCATGAACCGCCGCGAACTTCTCAAGGCCGCCGCCGCGCTGCCGCTGGCATCAACCACGCTCACCAGCACCGCGTCAGCACAAACCCCATACCCCTCGCGCAACGTTACCATGATCGTGCCGTTTCCGCCCGGCGGCCAGGCCGATCTCGCCGCGCGGCCGGTGGCGCAGGCGCTGGAACGGATTCTCGGCAAGCCCGTGATCGTCGACAACCGCGCCGGCGGCGGCGGCGGATCGGTCGGCAATGCGGCGGCGGCACGCGCCGAGCCAGACGGGCATACGCTGTTGATGACGCTGTCCTCGCTCGCGGTGCTCCCCGAGGCCGACCGGCTGTTCGATCGCCCGGTAGCGTATGAAGTCTCGCAATTCGCGCCGATCGCGCGCGTGCTGGCGGACCCGACGCTGCTCGCTGTGCCGGCTTCCGCGCCGTGGAAGACGCTGCAGGAATTCGTCGACGACGCCAAGAAGCGTCCCGGGCAAATTCCCTATGGCTCGTCCGGGCCCTACGGCACCCTGCATGTGGCGATGGAAATGTTTGCGGCGAGCGCCGGCATCAAATTGCTGCACGTGCCGTTCCGCGGCGCAGGGCCAGCGCTGACCGCGCTCTTGAGCGGCACCATTCAGGCGGTGGCGTCGGCGCCGGGTACGCTGAAGCAGCAGGTCGATGACGGCAAGATGCGCGTGCTCGCCAATTGGGGCGCCGAGCGCATCAAGAGTTTTCCCGATCTGCCGACCTTCAAGGAACTCGGCTACAAGGACGTCGAGTTCTACATCTGGGCGGGACTGTTTGCGCAAAGCGCGTTGCCGGCGCCGATCATGACGCGGCTGCGCGAAGCGATGGCGGAAGCCGTGAAGGCGCCCGAGGTGGTCAAGACATACGAGACCGCCGGCAGCCCGGTCGCCTATCTCGATGCGCCGGAGTTTGCAAAGTTCGTCGCGGAAGACAGCGCGCGGCTGGTCGCGGCGGTGAAGAAAATCGGCAAGGTCGAGTAGGGGAACCCGCTTCACATTTTTTTGTTTGCACCAACGTCGCGTGGCCGCATTCATCCAGCAGGCTTGATGCCATCGCCGCGCGGGAACGTCCGCGCCTAAGTGAAAACACAAAGAAAGGACCCGTGCATGCGAACGCAGCGGATCGTCCTCGGTCTTGCCATTGCGATCGGCGGCATCGCACCAGCATTCTCGCAGGAATATCGCGGAACCTGGGAACAGCAGATGGCCTGCACACCCGATGTGTGGCGGCTCTGCGGCGACCAGATCCCGGATGTCAACCGGATCGTGGCTTGCTTGCGGCAGAACACGCCGCAGCTCTCCAGCGGTTGCCGTGCGGTGTTCGAAACGAGCGCCGAGCAGCAGCAGGCCAATCGCGCGCCAGGGCAGCGCGGTTCGCGAGAGATGCCGCGCGGCCGCCCGCCGCAGTACATGCAGCCGCGAGAAGCGCCGCCACCGCCGAGGCCGTACTTCGAGGAGTACGATTAGGCCGACGCAGCCTCAACTGGCCTGATCTCGCAGACGTCGACCCATTCGGCCGCCGTCAGGCCCGCCATGCGCTCCGGCGTGATCTTCACCGCGCTGTGGGTCGAGCCCGCGGCCGGCACCACGATGTCGAACGCCTTCAGCGACACATCGCAATAGATCGGCAGCGGTGTCTTCAGTCCGAACGGGCAGACGCCGCCGACCTCATGCCCGGTGATCTCGGCGACCTCGTCGAGCCCCAGCATCTTCGGCTTTCCGCCGAACAGCGCCTTCACCTTCTTGTTGTCCATCCGCGACGTGCCTGCCGCCACGATCAGGATCACGCGCTCGCCGATCCGCAAGGACAGTGTCTTGGCGATCCGTGCCGGCTCGACGCCGTAGGCCTCGGCGGCCAGCGTGACGGTCGCCGAACTCACCTCTGATTCGATCACGGCAATATCGGGCGCCTTCTCGGCGAAGAAGGCGCGAACGGATTCAAGACTCATTTCAGGACCTTTGGGCAGACACCAGGGCAGGCAGTTCGGAGAGGCTGCGGATGCGATGGTTGGGCATCACGCCGAGCTCGTCCATCTGGGTGCGCAGGATCTTGAACATTGTCAATGGCGGCAGCGTCTCGCTTTCGAGGCAGGCCAGCGCCATCGCCTCCGGCGTCACCCGCTCGATCCAGGCGACATTGAGCCCGAACGCCTTGGCGCCGCAGACGTCCCAGGGATTGGAGGAGATGAACAGCACTTCGGCAGGCCTCACGTGCAGCACTTCCTCGATCAATGCGTAAGCCTCGGGTGAGGGCTTGAAGATCTTCTTCGCGTCGACGCTGATGGTCGCATCGAGCACGCGGTCGAGCCCGCTGTTGCGCACCAGCGCGCCCAGCATATCGGGGCTGCCGTTGGACAGGATCGCGAGCTTGCAATCCTTCATCGCCGACAGCGCCGCAAGCGCATCCGGATAGAGATCGAGATGCAGATACTTCTCGACAATGCGTGCGAACGTATCGTCGTCATATTCCAGCCCGAGGCTGCGCAGCGTGTAGGCCAGCGAGTCGCGGGTGGCGACCGAGAAATCCTGGTAGCGCCGCATCAGCGAGCGCAGCCAGGTGTATTCGAGCTGCTTGATGCGCCAGACCTGGGTGATGATCTCGCCATAGCCCGGAAACGCGTCCTCGGTGACGTCGGCCACCGACTGGACGTCGTAGAGCGTGCCATAGGCATCGAAGACAACGGCTTTGATGGTCACGGTTGTTTCTCTTTTCCGCCGATGGTCGCATACAGGAATTTCCGCAAGGCGTCGACGGATTGATCCCGGGCTGCCTCGTTGAACTCGAGGTGATGACCGAGCACCTTCACGGGCGTAGCGAAATTCGGTACGTCGAAGCCATGATAGGCGTCAGGATAGACGATGATCTCGATCGGAAACCCTTTGTTCTTCTCGCGCGAGATGCCCCAATCGTCGCGGCCTTCGGCGAGATTGCGGCACTCCGTGGCTGGCGTCCAGTCGTCGAGTTCGCCGATCAGGATCAGGCTCGGCACCGTCATCTCGCCCTTGATGCCGCGGCACGGTGGATAGAAGCCGACCGCGGCACGGAATTTTTCCTTGGCGCTACGTTCGATCTCGCCGCGCTCGACCGAAAGCAGCGCCAGCATGGCGCCTTGCGAAAATCCCACGACGGCAACGCGGTTCGGGTCGACTGATGATTGTCCGACGAGGAAATTCAGCGCGCGATAGGCGTCCAGCAAGGTTGCTGGCAGTGCAAGCGCTCGTGATGCCGCGCGCTCCGAACCGGTCGATGGTCAGCGTGACATAGCCCCAATCCGCCAGCCGCTTGCCCCAACGCGCGTCGATGCCCCGCCAGGCACCGCCGCAGCCATGCAGCAGCACGACCGCGGGCGAGGGGCCCGCGCCATCGGGCAATCGCAGGTAACCCTGCAGCGCCTGCGGGCCCGCCAGCGGACTTTCAAATTCGACGAGGCGTGGCGGCCGCTCGGCCGCCAGCACAGCGCTGGCGCTTCCGAACAGGAATGCGGCAAGGAGAGCGGCAATTCTGGCGAAGTTCATCAGGGGGCACCTCGCAAGCTTGCCGCCAATGATACTCCTTTAGATGCCCAAAATCTTCCGCGCGTTGGCCTTCATCACCTTCGGCCGGATTTCCTCGCGGATCTCGAGTTTTGCGAAATCCGCCAGCCAGCGGTCCGGCGTGATCACCGGCCAGTCCGAGCCGAACAGCATCTTGTCCTGCAAAATCGAGTTGATGTAGCGCACCAGGATCGGCGGGAAATATTTCGGCGACCAGCCGGAGAGATCGATATAGACGTTCGGCTTGTGGGTCGCGACCGACAGCGCCTCTTCCTGCCAGGGGAAGGAGGGATGTGCAAGAATGATCTTCAGATCGGGGAAATCCGCGGCGACGTCGTCCATGTACATCGGGTTGGAATATTTCAGCCGCATGCCCATGCCGCCGGGCATGCCCGAGCCGACGCCGGTCTGCCCCGTGTGAAACAGCGCGATTGCGCCGCCGTCATTAATCGCTTCATAAAGCGGATAGGCCATGCGGTCGTTGGCGTAGAAGCCCTGCATGGTCGGATGGAATTTGAAACCGCGGACGCCGTATTCCTCGATCAGCTTGCGCGCCTCGCGCACGCCGAGCTTGCCCTTGTGCGGATCGATCGAGACGAAGGGGATCAGGACGTCGAGATGGTCGGAGGCGACCTCGAGCATCTCGTAATTGTTGTAGCGGCGGAAACCGGTCTCGCGCTCGGCATCGACCGGGAAGATCACGGCCGCGATGTTCTTCGAGCGGTAATAGGCCGCGGTCTCCGGCACGGTCGGCGGATGCTTGTGCGGCGATTTGAAGTATTCGGCCATGCGCTCCTGGAAGTCGTCATAGCCGTCGTCACCATGCAGGCCGCACGGTTCTTCCGCATGGGTATGGATGTCGATTGCGACAACCTTCTCGATATCGGGCAGCTTGAGCTTGGGCATATGGGTTTCCCGCCGGCTTGATTTTTGGGTCTGGAAAATTGATTATACTATATAACGAATTCCGCAAGACGGCAGAAATAAAAGACGGAAAATAAGGGGAGTGCGGCATGGCCGAAGCGCAGACTTTCGAGACGGATTTCTGGAAAGACGCCAATCTGCGCAAGGTCTGGGACGACATCGTTCCCGGCGAGCCGCGCAAGACCATTCCCTACACGCTGACCAAGGAAGCGATCGAGCTGTACTGCAAATCGGTCGGCGAAGATCATCCGATCTATTTCGACGAGGCCTATGCCACGACCACCCGCTATGGCGGACTGATCGCGCCGCCCTCGATCCACATCCTCCTGATGTTTTCCTGCACGCCGGCAGACGACTGGATGCGCTCGCCCGGAACCGTCAATGCCGGCCAGTCCTGGAGCTACAACATTCCGGCGCGCCCCAACGACGTGATTACGCTGCAGGCTCGCGCGCTCGACAAGTTCATCAAGCGCGAACGGCTGTTCGTGGTCCACGACAACGTCTTCTTCAACCAGCGTGGCGAGGTAATCTGCTCCGGCCGCGGCTGGACGATTCGGCCGATGTGAGAGGGAGCGATCAATGACTGCCACGTTCGACAATCTCTCCGCCGGCGACGTCATCGACGGCCCGAAATTAGCGGTCTCGCGCGAATCCATCCGCCTGTTCTGCGATGCCTCGCTCGACTACAACCCGCTGCATCTCGACGACGACTACATGAAGGGCAGTTTCGGCAAGACCAATTTCGGCGGCATCATCATGCACGGCATGAACAATTTCGGCCTGATCTCGCGGATGCTGACTGACTGGGCCTATCCCGCGGGCGCTATCCACCGCCGGCTGGAGACGCGCTGGGTCAAGCCGGTCCGGCCCGGCGACACCATCCAGCCCTCTGGAATCATCAAGGCCAAGCAGACCTCCGAAAAATCCCGCTGGGTATTGATCGACGTGGTGGTGAAGAACCAGGCGGGCGAGAAAGTCGCGACCGGCGAGGCCCTGGTCGAGTTCCCGCGCGATCTGTTTTGCCAGTGATTCCGGAGAGTTCTCCCGGGTCCCTAGCTGTCCGCCGTTAGGTCCGGAACGGGACGGACGGACCCGAAAACGGGCCCATTCGGATTGACATCCGGTGCCGCCTTCCTTAGAAACCGCCCCATCCCGGGCGGCGGGCCGCTTTTCGGGATAAATCCCATTTTGCCACTTTCGGGTAGCTCAGGTTCGGGCCTCCAGCACGGCCTTTCAAAGCATCAGGATTGTCCCATGAAGGTCCGTAACTCCTTGAAATCGCTGCGCGGCCGTCACCGCAACAACCGTCTGGTCCGCCGCAAGGGCCGGGTGTACGTGATCAACAAGGTGCAGCGCCGCTTCAAGGCCCGCCAAGGCTAAGCCCCCCTAAAAGGGCTAAGCCGCCTAGATGTTCGTCCGCTTCACAGGTCTTTGACGAAAACGCTGCTTTGCGGCGCGATTTTACGCGTCTAGACTTGCCTCATGGTTTTGAGATTCCCGGACGCCCGCAACTGCCGGATCGTCATCCTCGCCGCTGTCATGGCGGCCGTGCCCGCGGCCGCTTTTGCCCAGAGCAACACCCAGGTCGTTCCCCCGCCGAAAGCCCAGAAGAAGTTGCCGGAAGCGCCGAGCAAGCTTCCCAAGGTCGGCGCCGATCGCACCCGCGGGCTGGATTTCCTGTTCGGCGCGCTGAAGGCCGCGCCCGATGAGGCGAGCGCCAAGCACGTCGAGGCGCGGATCTGGGCGCTGTGGATGCAGACCCCGAGCGACACGGCGGCGCTGCTGATGCTGCGCGCCAAGGCCGCCATGGATGCGCAGAAGATCGACGTCGCGCTGAAACTGCTCGATTCCGTCGTCAAGCTCCGTCCTGATTATACCGAGGCCTGGAACCGGCGCGCGACGCTGTACTACCTGAAGAACGATTACACCCGTTCGCTGGATGACATCCGGCAGGTGCTGATCCGCGAGCCCCGGCATTTCGGTGCGCTGGCAGGCCTCGGCATGATCATGCAGGAAATCGGCGACGACCGGCGCGCGCTGGAAGCATTCCGCAAGGCGCTGGCCGTCAATCCGCATCTGGAGAAGGTGCCGGAACTGGTCAAGACGCTGACCGAAAAGGTCGAAGGCCGCGATATCTGAACTCTCGCGGTTAACCCTGATTTCCGAGGATTTATTTCAGGCAGGAACGCAGCGCCCGCCAAAGCGCTTTTGCTGGCTGACTGCGTGACAGGAGCGAGCCATGAAATCATTGCTGCTGGCCGGCGCGATAATCGTCGCGGCCGAAACCTGCGCTTTGGCACAAGGCGGCTATTGGGTGGTTGGCGACCAAGCCACCGGCAAATGCGAGATTGTGACGAGCAATCCCGTGATCAACGCCCAGGTCGGCGGGAACATCTGGTTCGGAACCGGACCCTACCAGTCGCGCAGCGACGCCAAGCTGGCCCGTTCGACCATCCCCCAATGTCCGGCGGTGCAAGAACCGCCCGCGAGCACGCAGGACGACGAGAAAGAATCCGACTAGCCATTTCCGGGCCGTTTCGCGTCAGGAAACGCGGCGGCCCAAAGCTCTAGTGTACGGCGTTGCTGCCGCGGGCGAGACTATCGAGGCCGACTGCCGCGTAGATTTGCGCCAATTCCGTCTCAAGCTGCTCGTTGACCCGCAACAGCGCCTTGAGTGCGCCGCGGATGTCGCCATTGCAACTCGCTACGATCTGATCGATGGCGGCTTCGCTTGCGTCGGAAATCATGGGCATTCCTCCGATGTACGCTGGAACAATTTGTAGTGAGCGGCCCTGTTCCTGTGGATGTTGGGTAAGGCGCCCGGCTACCCCCAATCAGGCACGCGCACACATGGCGAAAGTGGCAACGTCACTGTACAAATCTGTCGATGACGTCAGTATGACCCCGCTATCCACAGGATCGTCCTCCTGTGCACAACCTTCGAAACCTGCGCCGGCCCGAGTCGTAGCTCGCAGGTGCAAAAGATCAGTCGGAAATATCAGATGGTGGTGGTGATTGCAGTGGCTGCGCTGGCGGTGCTGGCGCTGGTCACGCAAATCGGCGTCTTTCTCGCACAGCGAGCCCACCCGCCCCAGGGCAGGATGGTCGAGGTGGCGGGCGGAGCCCTCCATATCCTCGATATCGGTCCGCGCGATGCGGCCGGTCCGCCGGTCGTGATGCTGCATGGCGCGAGTTCCAACCTCGAAGTGATGCGGCAGCCGGTCGGGGAACTGTTGGCCAGGAAGCACCGCGTGATCCTGATCGACCGCCCCGGTCATGGCTGGAGCACCCGCGCCCGGCTCGAGGACTCCACGCCCGAAATTCAGGCCCGCATGATCGCCGAGGCGCTGGCCAAACTCGGCGTCGGGGAGGCGATCTTTGTGGTGCATTCCTGGGCCGGTGCGCTGGGGGCGCGGATCGCGCTGGATTACCCACAAACCGTCGCCGGCCTTCTGATGCTGGCCCCGGTGGCCTATCCGTGGCCCGGCGGCGTCGGGCGCTACAACAGGCTGATTGCCACGCCTGTGATCGGCCCGCTGTTCGCCTACACCATCACGCTGCCGCTCGGCCTCCTGCTGGCGGAGCCGGGCGCGCGGGGCGTGTTCCTGCCGCAAACCATGCCGGACGGTTTTGTCAAAAACACCGCCACGCCGCTGTTGCTGCGCCCGCGCGAATTCATCGCCAATGCGCGCGATCTGGTGACGCTGAAAGCGGCGGTGGCCGAGCAGGCGCCGCGCTACGGCGCGATCGAGGCGCCCGTCACCATCATCACCGGCGATGCCGACAAGACGGTGTCGACCGACCGGCATTCACGGCCGTTCGCGGCAACTGTGCCGAACGTGAAACTGACGGTGCTGCCGGGTGTCGGCCACATGATCCAGCAAGCGGTTCCCGATCTCGTCATTGCCGAGGTCGAGGCGATGATATCTGCGGCGGTGCCGAGCGCGACAGCGGCGGCCCATTGAGCCGTCCGGGAATCCGATTTTTGCGCCATCGAGGACGATGAGACCGTGCGTGCCTGACGGCTTCGGATGAGCTACGATTGGTGCGCGCGGGATTCCGCTGCTCGTCCCGCCGCGGATGAAGCTTTGGAGCATGATCCGGAAAAGTGGGTACCGGTTTTCCCTCGCGACAAACGCGGAACGCGTTTGCGCGGAGATCATGCTCCAATCAAAGAGATAGAGCGGGATGACGATTCGAAGAAAAGTCATCACGCTCTAGGAGTTGCGATATCGGGCAGCCGACCTTCGAGGGAGAGCCCCATGTACGCCGCCATTCGTCAGGGCAAGGCCAAGGCCGGCAAGGCCGAAGAACTGACACGCCGGATCAAGGAGGGTGCGATCCCCGTCATCAGCGGGGTCGAGGGCTTCATGGGCTATTACGTGGTCTATGCGCCTGATGACACGGTGATCGCGATCAGCCTGTTCAATAACTTTGCAGCCGCCGAAGAATCCAACAAGCGCGCGCTGGCATGGATCGAGCACGATCTTGCGCCGCTGTTGACGGGGCCGGCCACTGCCATGGCGGGGCCGGTGATCGTGCATACGCTGGCTTGATGGGGCGAGTGCGGCCGCAAGGGCATGGTACATCCGCTCGTCATGCCCGGCCTTGTGCTGGGCATCCACGTCTTTGCTTCAGCAAGCAAGAAAGACGTGGATGGCCGGGACAAGCCCGGCCATGACGGAAAGTAGACGCGTCTGCGGACGATGCCGTGCATCGCCGGGAGAACCGTGAGGCCCGGCCTTATTTGGTCTTGCCGTCCTTGTCGAACGAGGAGACATAGGCCCAGAGGTCGCCGGCCTCTTTCTCGTTCTTGATGCCGGCGAAGATCATCTTGGTGCCGGGGATCTTTGCCTTGGGGTCCTTGATGTACTCGAGGAATACATCCTTGTTCCAGGTAATGCCGGAATTCTTGTTGGCTTCCGAATAGGAATAGCCTTCGACAGTGCCGGACTTGCGGCCGTCGAGCCCGTTCAGCACCGGGCCGACCTTGTTCTTGGCGCCGTCGCCGATGGCGTGGCAGGCCAGGCATTTGTTGAACGAGGTCTTGCCGGCGGCAGCGTCCTGCGCCAGCGCGCCCGGCGCCGCGGCCAATGAGGTAACGACAACCAGCGCGCTCAAAGTCGATGTTTTCATGTGGTGCTCTTCGTTTCTTCCCAGGGGGAGGCGGATTCCTTGTGGCAGGCCCGCTTGGATTGGACAAGCCACGAAACCTTGACAGGTTTCACCATTGCCGACTTGTCCCAGAGAGAACTGATGTTTGACGCGCCGCAATGCAACCTTCGGATAACCTACCCAAACCTTGGTAGACGTGCTTGATTTGCCATCATAAATCGTTGGTTCGCGAGGGTTGGAGGGACACGCATGGCCATCATGATGCCGGCTGCAGATCAGGCGGTTCTTGGCCGTCGCGCCGAAATCGTGGCGGCGTTGCGCGCGATCGTGCCAGGCGAGGGCGTGATCGACAGCGCAGCCGAAATGCAGGTCTATGAGTCCGACGGCCTCACCGCCTATCGGCAACCCCCGATGGTCGTGGTGCTGCCCGACACCACCGAGCAGGTCTCGCAGGTCCTGAAATACTGCTTCGAGCACGGCATCAAGGTGGTGCCGCGCGGCTCCGGCACCTCGCTGTCCGGCGGCGCGCTGCCGCTGGTGGACGGCGTGCTGCTGGGGCTTGGCAAGTTCAAGCGCATCCGCGAGATCGATTTCGACAACCGCGTGGTGGTGACCGAGCCCGGGGTCACCAACCTTGCCATCAGCCAGGCGGTGGCGCATGCCGGCTTCTACTACGCGCCCGATCCGTCGTCGCAGATTGCCTGCTCGATCGGCGGCAATGTCGCCGAAAATTCCGGCGGCGTGCATTGCCTGAAATACGGCATGACCACCAACAACGTGCTCGGCTGCGAGATCGTGCTGATGTCCGGCGAGATTTTGCGGATCGGCGGCAAGGCCGCGGAGAATTCAGGCTACGATTTGATGGGCATCATCACCGGCTCGGAAGGGCTGCTCGGCGTCATCACCGAAATCACGGTGCGCATCCTGCAGAAGCCGGAGACGGCGCGGGCATTGATGGTCGGCTTCGCCGAGGTCGAGGCCGCCGGCGAATGCGTGGCTGCCATCATCGGCGCCGGCATCATTCCCGGCGGGATGGAGATGATGGACAAGCCTGCGATCCACGCTGCTGAGGCTTTTGTCCATGCCGGCTATCCGCTCGATGTCGAGGCGCTCCTCATCATCGAACTCGACGGTCCGAAAATCGAGGTCGACGAGCTGATCACCCGGGTCGAGGCGATCGCCAAGGGCTGCGGTTCCGTCACCTTGCAGATCTCGACGTCGGAGGCCGAACGCAACCTGTTCTGGGCCGGCCGCAAGGCGGCATTCCCCGCGGTCGGCCGGATATCGCCCGACTATCTCTGCATGGACGGCACCATCCCGCGCGGCGCGCTGCCGAAGGCGCTGGCGCGCATTCGCGACCTCTCGGAGAAATACCAGCTCGGCGTCGCCAACGTGTTTCACGCCGGCGACGGCAACCTGCATCCGCTGATCCTCTACGACGCCAACAAGCCCGGCGAGATCGAGCGCGCCGAAGCCTTCGGCGCAGACATCCTGCGCGCCTGCGTCGAATTCGGCGGCGTGCTCACCGGCGAACATGGCGTCGGTATCGAGAAGCGCGACCTGATGCCGGAAATGTTTAGCGAGATCGACCTCAACCAGCAGCAGCGCCTGAAATGCGCCTTCGACGCGCAGGGCCTGCTCAACCCCGGCAAGGTCTTTCCGACGCTGCACCGCTGCGCCGAACTTGGCCGCATGCATGTGCATGCCGGCAAGCTGGCATTTCCCGATATTCCGAGATTTTAGTGATGAAGCTGACCAAGTTTCCCGTCGTCGTACCCCGCGAAGGCGGGGCATCCAGTACGCTGTGCCATCAAGGCTTAACTCGGCGGCAGAGGTTACTGGATCGTCCGCTCCAGTGCGCAATTGCGCACAAGGCGGACGATGACAGCAGAGATCGGGTTTGAAAGCGTGGACACCCTGAAAGTACGTGACGCCAAGGACGTCGAAGAGGTGGTGCGCGCGGCGATCGCCAGCGAGCAGCCGCTGGAGATCATCGGCCACGGCACCAGGCGCGCCATCGGTCATCCGATGGCGACCAACGCCGTGCTCGACGTCTCCGCGCTCAATGCGGTCATCTCCTACGAGCCGAACGAGCTGATCATCATGGTGCAATCGGGCGCGCCGCTCGCCGATGTGCAGTCGCTGATCGATTCCAAGAACCAGCAATTCGCCTTCGAGCCGATGGACACGTCGTCCCTGCTTGGTGCATCGGGCAGTGGGACCGTCGGCGGCATGATCGGCGCGGGGCTGGCCGGTCCTCGCCGCATCCGGGCCGGCGGCGCACGCGATCACCTCCTCGGCGCCCATGCGGTGTCCGGCTTCGGCGACAGTTTCAAGACCGGGGGCAGGGTGGTGAAGAACGTCACCGGCTACGATCTCTGCAAACTCTTGACGGGATCGTGGGGCACGCTGGCGGTGATGACGGAAGTCACGCTCAAGGTGATGCCGAAGCCTGAGACTGAGCGCACGCTGGTGCTCTCAGGGCTCGACGATGTCGCCGCGAACCGGGCGATGACCGCGGCACTCGGCTCGCCCTACGACGTCTCGGGCGCGGCGCATCTGCCCTATCAGGCGTTCCGGCCCGCGACGGGGGCACTTGCGGGGATTGCGGCGCAGGGGCGGGCGGTGACCCTGTTGCGGCTCGAAGGCATCGCGGCCTCGGTCG
Organism: Bradyrhizobium paxllaeri; assembly: GCF_001693515.2. Lineage (NCBI taxonomy): Bacteria > Pseudomonadati > Pseudomonadota > Alphaproteobacteria > Hyphomicrobiales > Nitrobacteraceae > Bradyrhizobium > Bradyrhizobium paxllaeri. Next base: position 6,931,630 of record NZ_CP042968.1, on the reverse strand, counting down.
CGGATCGCGCCGCGTCACTGGCGAAGACGCTGACGCCGTTCGGGGCCGTGGACACGCTGCAGGATGCTGCCTCGGCGACGGTCTGGAGCGCCCTCCGCGATGTTGAGCCGTTTGCAGCCGGAGGCTCGCTCGGCGCCTGGCCGGTGTGGCGGATCGTCTGTCCGCCGGCTTCCGGCGGCGCGCTCGGCCAGGCACTGGCCCGCGAGACCGGGGGCGACGTGATCTATGATTGGGGTGGCGGCCTGATCTGGACGGCGCTGCCGCCCAAGCCGGATGCGCAGGCCGCGTTGGTGCGAGCACGCGTCGAGGCGGCCGGCGGCCACGCAGCGTTGATCCGGGCGTCCGAACAGGTCAGGCAGAAAGTCGACGTCTTCCATCCGCTGGCCCCCGGCATCGCCGCCCTGAGCGAGCGCGTGCGCCACAGCTTCGATCCCAAGATCATCCTCAACCGCGGCCGGATGCTGCTGACATCAGCGACATGAAAACCGAATTCTCACTCGCCCAACTCGCCGACCCCGATATCGCCGTAGCCGACAAGATCCTGCGCGCCTGCGTGCATTGCGGCTTCTGCACCGCGACCTGTCCGACCTATGTGCTGCTCGGCGACGAGCTCGATAGCCCGCGCGGGCGCATCTACCTGATCAAGGAGATGCTGGAAAAGGACAAGCCGCCGACGGCGGAGGTGGTCAAGCATATCGACCGCTGCCTCTCCTGCCTTGCCTGCATGACCACCTGTCCCTCAGGTGTGCACTACATGCACCTGGTCGATCAGGCGCGGGTGCGGATCGAGAAGGATTATTCGCGGCCGCTGCCTGAGCGGGCCCTGCGCGCGGTGCTGGCGCTGGTGCTGCCGCGGCCCAACCTGTTTCGCGCCAGCATGATCATGGCGCGGCTCGTCCGGCCGTTCGCAGCCTTGTTGCCTGCGCCAAAGGCGGCGGCGACGCCCGGCCTGTTGCGGCGGATCAAGGCGATGCTGGCGCTCGCGCCGAAAAGCCTGCCGGCGCCGGGGCCCTCGGGCGGCAGCGTGTTTCCGGCCGAGGGCGAGAAGCGCGGGCGGGTCGCGCTGCTGCAGGGCTGCGCCCAGCAGGTGCTGGCGCCGCGCATCAACCAGGCCGCCATCAATCTCCTGACCCGCCATGGCATCGAGGTCGTCCTGGTCCGGGACGAGCAATGCTGCGGCGCGCTAACCCATCACCTCGGGCAGGACGGTGACGCGCTGGCGCGGGCCCGCGCCAACATCAATGTGTGGAAAAAGGAAGCGGAACAAGGCGGCCTCGACGCCATCCTGATCACCACATCGGGCTGCGGCACGGTCATCAAGGACTATGGTTTCATGCTGCGCGAGGATCGCGAATACGCTGCTCCCGCAGCGCAAATCTCCGCGCTGGCAAAGGATATCACCGAGTTTCTCAGTGGCATCGCGCTCGTGCCAACGACGCAAAAAGGCGACGTCACAATCGCCTATCACTCGGCGTGTTCGCTACAGCATGGACAGAAAATCACAGGCCTTCCGAAAGAATTGCTTTCCAAGAATGGATTCGTGGTGAAAGATGTGCCCGAGAGCCATTTGTGTTGCGGTTCGGCGGGGACCTACAACATTCTCCAGCCTGACATTGCAAGCAGGTTGCGCGATCGAAAGGTCGCCAACATTGCGACAGTCAAACCGGACATGATCGCTGCAGGCAATATTGGATGCATGGTTCAGATTGCCGGCGGTACGTCAGTTCCTGTGGTGCACACGATTGAGCTTCTCGATTGGGCGACGGGAGGTCCAAAGCCTGGATCGTTAACAGGATTGAATTGATCGATCAGCCTACGGGCATGATCTGGAAGAGCCTGTCCTGCACCGGGGGCGCCGGTTGGGTCCGGTTCTTCACCAGGACAGACGCGAAAATGTCTGCCCGGAGATCGTGTCCTGATAGTGGGATGGAGCGGGAGGACACTTCAGAAGAAGTGTCGCCCCGGTCTGGCCCAGGACTGTCCGAACAGGAGACTGTCCGAACAGGACTATTCGAAGCGCTCGACAGACATGGACAGCGTCAACAGGAGGACCAGATGGCGAAGAAGAGTAAGAAGGCCAAGAAAGCTAAAAAGGCCAAGAAGGCCGTAGTGGCGAAGAAGAAATCCGCGAAGAAGGCCGCGAAGAAATCGGCGAAGAAGGCTGCGAAGAAGACCGCAAAGAAATCGGCCAAGAAGGCTGCGAAGAAATCAAAGGCTGCGCCGAAGAAGGCCGCCAAGAAGAGCCCGGCGAAGAAAAAGAAGGCAGCTGCCAGGAAGCCCGCTGCTCCCAAGCCGGAGCCGATGCCGGCTCCCGAGCCGGAACCCGCGCCCGCTCCGGCGGCGAGCTGGGCTAGCCCGGAACCGTCCAATCCCTCTTGGGCCGCCGGCTCATCCAACGGCGGCGATCACAACTAGACGGCCGCCTGTCAGGGGCTTGAATTTTCGTAAGGCCGCAGCGTCAGCGCTGCGGCCTTTTTCGTGGACTCGGCGAGGCGCCACAGACCGTACTTTCACGGGGAGGTTGATTCGGAAGAAGGCGCTCTGCGGTGTGTCGCCGGGCGTCGCCTTTTCCCGTTCCAAACATCGCGCTGACAAGCGCGAGACCCACAAAATTGTTGTGAGAATGCAACACACGCGGACAACGTTTATCGAAACGGCCAGAATGCCTAAAAAGGCGGCTGCTGCTTGACTTTTTTGCTTCACGACAATGGCCCCCTCAGCCCACTGTGTGACTGCGTTAAGACATTTGGCCGCAGTCGCTTATCGTTTGCCCCGGGGGGCCGGAGCGGGACTGTCTAGAAGGTGGATGGGGATCGTCATGAAGAAACTGGCTTTGTTGGCAACGGCGCTGGCAATGGTATCGGGCTCGGCTCTTGCTGCGGATCTGCGGGTGAAGGCCGTGAAGGCGCCGCCGCCGCCGGCATTCGATCCCTGGGATTTCGCCTTCGGCGCAGGCATCACCAACGACTACATCTTCCGCGGCATCACCCAGTCCAACCATAAGCCGTCGGTCAACGCTTATTTCGAGCCGCGCTACAACGTCACCAAGGACTTCCAGCTCTATGTCGGCCTCGGCGCCGCGAGCATCTCGTTCCCGAACCGCGCCGCGGCTGAAGTCGACGCCTACGGCGGCGCCCGCCTGACGGTTGGCCAGTTTGCCTTCGACGTCGGCGCCTGGGGCTATCTGTATCCGGGCGGCACCTGCCACTACGGCTTCGGCGCGACCACCGATTTTGCCGGCGTCCCGCTCAGCAACGAGTGCCAAATCAACCAGCTGGTCAACGGCAACGTCATCAAGAAGGACCTCAGCTTCTTCGAGGTCTATGGCAAGGTGAACTACACCTTCAACGACAACTTCTCGATGGGCGGCAACGTCTATTATACGCCGAGCTTCCTCAACAGCGGCGCTGAAGGTACCTACGCCTCGATCGTCGGCAAGGCGATCGCGCCGAGCGCCTGGTTCGGCGCCAGCGGCATCGGCATGTATGTGTCGGGTGAGTTCGGCCGCCAGTGGCTGGGCACCTCGGACTCGTTCTATGGCACCGCGATCTTCCCGAACGGCATCAACTACGCCGACTACAACACCTGGAATATCGGCATCGGCTTCACCTACAAGGTATTCACGCTGGACTTCCGTTACTCCGACACCAACCTGTCGAAGGGTGATTGCAACGCTTTCACCAGCGACTTCTCGGCTCGCGGCAACGTCAACGGAACCACCCTTGGTACCTTCGTGACGCCGATCAATCCGTCGGGCGTCGGCTCGAACTGGTGCGGCGCGGCCGGCATCGTCAAGCTCTCGGCTGACCTGACCGCGATGACCAACCTGAAGTAAGATCTTCCTGTCGAAGACAGGGGGGCGGCAGAGCAATCTGCCGCCCCTTTCTTTTGGATGGTGCGGATGAAACGGGATTGGCGTCGTGTGGTGCGGAAAGCGATTGCTCGCAACGATCACCGCAGCGTGGTGGCGGGCGCGGTCGCCGGTCTCGGCGGCGCGATCGCGATCGGCATCATGGAGCTGTTCTCGTTCGCCGCGCATTATCCGCTCGCGGTGATTCCGTTCGCGACCTCCATCGTGCTGGTGATCGGATCACCGAACGCCGAACCGGCGCAGCCGCGCGCCTTGATCGGGGGGCATCTGGTGTCGGCGCTGGTGGGCCTTGCCGTGCTGAAGCTGACGGGGCCACACGCCTGGGCCGCGGCCATGGCCGTCGGCCTCTCCATCCTGGCGATGTACGTGACCGGCACCTTTCACCCGCCCGCGGGCATCAACCCGCTGCTGGTGGTTTCAGGCAACCTGCCTTGGACATTCCTGCTGGCGCCGGTGCTGGCCGGCGCGCTGCTGTTGACCGCGTTCGCCTATGTCTGGCACCGCTGGGTGCGCCGCCAGCCCTGGCCGCAACGCTGGATGTGAAGCCGCTACGACTATGACGCGGCCGCACGCTTTCCATCCTGCAGCGCAAAGCGATCGCCGTCGCGGGTGAACACGACATTGCGCCCATGAAACGCGTCCAGCGTCGAGCGATGGCCGATCGAGACGATCGTGGTCTGCGGCAATTTCTGCTCGACCAGGCGATACAGCGCGGCCTCCGAAGGTTCGTCGAGCGAGGCGGTGGCCTCGTCGAGGAACAGATAGTTCGGCGCGTGCAACAGCGCGCGCGCGAGCCCGAGGCGCTGCTGCTCGCCGAGCGAGAGCGTGCTGTTCCAGTGCCGCTCTTCGCCGACCTGAGAGGCGAGCTTCGGTAGTCCCACCGCCTCGATCGCGCTGCTGATCTGGCTGTCGGTGAACATCCCTTCCTTGGCCGGGTATTCGACCGCGTTGCGCAGCGAGCCGGTCGGGAAATACGGCCGCTGCGGCAGCATCATCAATGTTGCTCCGGCAGGTATGGCGATCGTGCCGGTGCCGAACGGCCAGATGCCGGCAATGGCGCGGAACAGCGTCGATTTGCCGGAGCCGGACGGGCCGGTGATCAGCGTGCGCTCGCCCTTGCGCAAGCTGAAACCATCCGCGCTCACCAGCGGCGTTCCGTTCGGCAGACGCAGTGCCAGGCCCTTGAGGTCGATCGCGCCGGCGCCCGCCTCGACCACGCGAACCCGGTCATCGTGGGTCGCAAGTTTGCGCGCGGCCACGATGCCGGCCTCGAACCCGTCGAGGCGGTTGACCACCGCCTGCCATTCCGCCAACGAGCGATAGATGGTGATGAAGAACGAGAGCGCCCCTTGCACGGTCGAAAACGCCGATGCGGTCTGTGTCATGGCGCCGAGCTGAATTTTGCTCGCGAAATAGGCCGGCGCCACCAGGATGTAGGGAAAGATCACTGAAGCCTGATTATAGCTGGCCGTGAACGCCGTCACCTTCTTGGTCCGACTCATGATCGCGAGCCAGTTCTCCACCACGCGTCCGAACCGCACCAGCAGGCGCTCGCGCTCGGCGGCGTCGCCGCGCAGCAGCGCGATCTGCTCGGAATTTTCCCGCACGCGCACCAGGTTGAAGCGAAAATCCGCCTCATACTGCTGCTGCCGGAAATCGATGCCGACCAGCCGCCAGCCGATCAGATGGGTCAGGATGGTGCCGAGCACCGAATAGATCAAAGCGATCCAGAAGAGGTAGCCGGGAATTGAATATTCCTCACCAAACAAATGCAGCGGCGCCGCGTTCGAAAGCCCCCACAGGATGCCGGCAAAGGACGCCAGCGTGACGATCGAGCTCAACAAGCCGACGCCGATGTTGAGGGTGCGATCGACGAACAGCTTGACGTCGTCGGTCATGCGCTGGTCCGGGTTGTCGGCCGCATCGCCCTGAAGCTGCATCCGGTAATGGTTGGCATGGTCCAGCCATTCGCTGAGATAATGCGAGGTCATCCAGCGCCGCCAGCGGATCTGCAGCCACTGATTGAGATAGAGCTGGTAGACCGCCAGCACGATGAAGACGGTCGCGAGAACGCTGAAATAGGTGATCTCGCTGACGAAGTTGTCCCAGTTGCGCTCCTGCAGCGCGTTGTAGAAGCGGGCGTTCCACTGGTTTTGCAGGACCGTCAGATAGACGATCGCAAGCTCGATCGCGATCACCGCGGCCAGCAGCCCACGGCCGGCCCATTTGTCTTCGGAGCTGAAATACGGGGCAGCGATGCGCCACACGGTGGCGAGCGTCGAGCGGATATTGTTCACAGATCACCGTCTCCGGAGAATCGGGCCTAACGCCCTGAAAGGATGGAAGAATTACGGTCTACTACGAAGGTCTGAGCAATTCACCGCCTGCGACGGCTTGTCGCAGCCCTCGGCTAGACCCTAGCATGGCTGCAGCGGCGAGGGGCGGTGGCCATCGAACTTCGCGAGGTTGTGAGCGTTGGCGAGCCCAAGGGAAACTCAAGGCAGCCCAACCCCGCTTTTCCAAGGTTGTTCCCGCCGATCGATCTGCGCGTGACCGGACATCCACGCCGGGCGCGCCAACAACAATGTGGGGAGAACCTCAAATGTGGGACCAACACTATAATCCGCTTGGCAATGCCGCGCTGTCGACGATCGCCGCCGCCGTGCCCGTCGTCACCCTGTTGGTGCTGATTGCGAGTGGCAAGGTCAAGGCGCATCTCGCGGCCATCGTCGCACTTGTTGTCGCCAACATCATCACGATCGTCATCTTCACCATGCCCGCCGGCATGTCGATCCGCGCCTCGCTGCTCGGCGTCGTCATCGGCTTCTTCCCGATCGGCTGGATCGTGCTCAATGTCATCTTCCTCTACCGCATCACCGTCGAGACCGGCCGCTTCGGGCTGTTGCAGCGCGCGATCGGCGGCGTCACCACCGATCGAAGGCTGCAGCTCCTCCTGATCGCGTTCGCGTTCGGCGCCTTCTTCGAGGGCGCGTCCGGCTTCGGCACGCCGGTCGCGATCACCGGCGCGGTTCTGATCGGTCTCGGCTTCTCGCCGCTCGCGGCCTCCGGCCTGTCGCTGATCGCCAACACCGCGCCGGTCGCCTACGGCGCGCTCGGCACGCCGATCCAGGGACTGGCGTCGGTGACCGGCCTCGATCCCTACGTGCTCGGCGCGATGGTCGGCCGGCAATTGCCGTTCTTCTCGCTGATCGTGCCGTTCTGGCTGATCTGGGCGTTCGCCGGCTGGCGCGGCATGATTGCGATCTGGCCCGCCATTCTCGTCACCGGCGTTTCCTTCGCGGTCCCGCAATTCGTGATCTCGAACTTCATCAACCCGTGGATCGTCGATATCGGGGCGTCGCTGATCTCGATGGGCTGCCTGATCCTGTTCCTTAAGGTTTGGCAACCGCGCGAGCTCTGGCTGTCGCCGGCGCTGCGCAGCCACGATGAATCGGCTGCGACGATGAAGCCCGCCAAGCCATTGGATACGACCAAGCTCAGCCAGGCGCAGCTCTGGAGCGCGCTGCTGCCGTGGATCATCGTCTGCATCGTGATGCTGATCTGGGGCACCGGCGCGTTCAAGGGCTGGGCGAACGCGAACTTCGCCTGGAAATTCGAGGTGCCCGAGCTGCACAACATGATCAACAAGGTGCCGCCGGTGGCCGCCAAACCGACGCCGGAGGCGGCGCTGTTCGACTTCACCTATCTGTCCTTCACCGGAACGGGCATGCTGATCGCCGCCATCATCTCCGGCCTGCTGATGGGGTTTTCGCCGGCACGGATGATCGGCGAATACGGCCGCACCATCAGACTATGCGCGATATCGCTCATCACGATCTCGGCGATGCTCGCGATCGGCACGCTGACGCGGCTCTCCGGCGTCGACGCCACGCTCGGCCTCGCCTTCGCCGCCACCGGCGTGCTCTATCCCTTCTTCGGCACGCTGCTCGGCTGGCTCGGCGTGGCGCTGACGGGATCGGATACGTCGTCGAACGTTCTGTTCGGTAACCTGCAGAAGATCACCGCCGAACAGCTCGGCCTGTCGCCGGTGTTGATGGCCGCCGCCAATTCCTCCGGCGGCGTCATGGGCAAGATGATCGATGCGCAATCGATCGTCGTCGCCTCGACCGCCACCAACTGGTACGGCCATGAAGGCTCGATCCTGCGTTACGTCTTCCTGCACTCGATCGTGCTGGCCTGCCTCGTCGGCGTGCTGGTGACGTTGCAGGCCTATGTCTATCCGTTCACGATGATGGTGCTGAAGTAGGAAGGCAGATGGAGCGATCCACCAAGAATCCCCGCGGTCGACGCCGCGGGGATTTTTCATCGGTACGGGATTCGTGCTGAAGCCCAATTTTGCGCGTATGCTGCGCAAGGCCGACAGGAGTCAACCGCGGCCGAGTTCACGCCGGAACCGACCACCTTTTGGATCAGGTCTCGCCACCGGCGAAGATATCCTTCTTGATAACCGCATGGACGCCCCAATTTCCATCAACCACCTGAGTGATGCCGAAGTCGACGCCAACCGTAATTAAAGAGATTGCCTCATCTTCGGTCAGCTTCTTGGTCGTCATCAGGAACTTGCGCATCTTGCGGAACGCATCGCGCAGAGCGAGGTCAACCGACGATTTCGAGTAGATGTCTGACTGCGCCTTGTCTCCCAATTCGGTGAGATAATTGGCGAAGCTGAAACCGTGCACCAGCCACTCATCCCTGGTTTCCAGCATCGGATAGTCGAGGGCTTCGAGAGCCGTGCCGACGAGGTCGGCTTTCTTGTGCAGAATGATCTGGAAGGTGCCGTTCAGCGAGCTTTCGATGGCCGTGCCGCAAAGCTCGGAGTCTCCCTGCGAAGCGTGCGGGTCGCCAACAGACAGCAGGCCGCCTTCGACCGCGACCGGATAATACATCGTGGCGCCCTTGCCGATCCGCCAATTGTCGATGTTGCCTCCGGTATAGCTCGGCGGAATTGAATCGACGATATCGGCTTCCTTTGGCGCCAGGCCGATTACGCCGAAATGCGGACGTATCGGAATGCGCACATTCTTCAGGATGCCGTGGTTCTCCTTGATTGTGGAGTGATCGACCGGAACGCCGGGATAGTCGATGGTCTTGTGCACGACGCCCGAAGGATCGGTCTGTGGAGTCCATTGGAAATTGTACACGGCTTTCGCCCAGTTGCGTTCGCCTGACGCGTCGACCTCATAGATCGTGATCACTTCGCGCGGTTTGGGCTCGGTCAACAGATCCTTGTAGTGAAAACCCCACCATGCCGCCGCGTTGCTGCCGAAAGCCTTTCCACGATATTGCGGATTGGCGCATGGCCGGGGCGTGACGTCGATAATACGCAACTCGATCACGTCTCCCTCCTGAGCGCCGCGGACGTAGACCGGGCCTGTGCAGATGTGCACGCCAAGGCCCTCGCCGGCGCCCCGCCCGAATAGCGAGGCATCTATCGGACCGGCGCCGCGCCGGTTTACGCCCTTCTTTTCCTTGGTCCACAGGAACACGCTTTCGGCGCCGGGATCGCCCTTCACCATGCGTTCGGCGTCATCATTGGCATGGTGAGTTAGCGCCTCGATGGTAATGAAGTCGCCGGAATCGATCTCGACCTGCGGTTTCAGTTTCTTGCTGAAATAGCCCCAATGCACTGTTTCGGCACTTGCGGGCAAATGATGATAGGACCGCTTGGCGGGTTGGTTCTTTTCGGCGGCTGCCGCCATCTGCGGCGTCACCAGAGAAATGCCGCCCGCGGTCATCGCTGCGGCGCCTCCGGCCGCGGCAAAGCTGGACCTCAAGAACGATCGGCGTTCGCGATCAAGCGTTTCCTTGAACCTGCGATGGTGCAATTCAAATTCCGGACAGTTCTTGTCATCACCCGCGCACATCGTATCTCTCCCCGATTTGAACGCGCATTCAGGCGCACACCTGATCCCACCTCAGTTCATCGCAACAGTCAAAGCGTTGCTGCATCATGAAGTGAATGAAAAATAGCTCCTTTGCTTATTGCTTGAGCCTTGCGCGCTCAACTCTTGGGAAATGCGACATCATTTGCTGCGTCTATCCTTTCACGAGTGGCCGGAAATTCGTCCCTGCAATCGGTCATGTATTTTCCGCCGAAGATGCCGAGGCGCAGCATTTCCGGCGGCGTGAGGTCGGGGCGGAAGTCCGGGTCAAAGCTGCGGCCAACAGGTGCGACGAGCATGTAGCGGCAACCCCGCTGCATCCGATCGTTCACGACGATGGTTCGCTGCTTCGCCACGATGCGATCCTTCCTTGCGAACGGAAATCGTCCAATAAGTCCAGGCCGATACCAGCCAGATCGTTCCCGACCGTTGACGGCAGGCGTGGCAAGCAGATGCCCGGCCGCGACATGATCCCGGCTTTCGGTCTGGCTGTCCATGTAGCCTGCGATGGACTGAGCCAGAGCCCTAGCCAATCACGTCGTTGTTCAATAGAACGTCGCGCGGTGTTGTGTTCTGTATTCGAGAGGTTGCATGATTTCATTCGCGCGTATGACCCGGGCAGGCACTGCTTCACTCCTGCTGATCGCCGCTATCCTGCCATTCAGTCCGGCGCGCGCCGATGACGGCTTTCCGTTCGGAGCGGAAATGCAGCTCGATGTGGATCGTCAGCGCGGGTCGAAGCGGATTCCCAATCTCGAAATCGGCGATGCCGGCGAGGTGGCCCTCGAACTCTGGTGCAAGGGCGGCAAGGGCCAGTTTTCGGTGGCGGGCAACACCGTGATCTTCGTGCCCGGCGCGATGGAAAACCGGCCCTGTCCGCCGGACCGCGCCCAGCAGGACGACGAACTGATCGCAGCGCTCGCCGCTGCGGGCACCTGGAACCGGCAGGGCGATTTCGTATCGTTCATCGGCACGAAGACGCTGCGCTTCCGCATCAATACGAATTAGCTCGAGCACGAGCTAGCTGGAGCGCTTTCGAGCGAAGTGGGCACCGGTTCGCGCGAAGAAAACGCGTTAAAAAAAGAATCGGGCGCGCGGTTACTGCGTCGCAATCAAGCCGCTGGCGGTGGCAACGATCCAACGGCCGCCCCAGCGCACGATGGACTCCACGCGTCCGAGTCCGGGAATGGTGTCGCCGCGCGCGGCCATCCTGATACCGTCGGGACCTTCGAGAACGGCGGTGCCGTCGCGTACGTCGACAATCGTCCACCCGGGAATCGTTGCTGGTTTGGTTTCCGGCGCCGCCACCAGGGGCTGCCGCATCGCGATCGCAGCGGAAGGGCTGGCATTCGCTTGCGAGGCAATGTTCGCAGCCGGACGTGCGGCGGGCAATGGCGCGGACGGCTTGGGAATGCTTCCGACAATGGCGGGCGCATCAGATGCAAATGCCGTCTTCCGGGCGCTTTCGATCTTGCCCGGCCGTGCTTCGGCAATTCGGGGCGCGGGCGTTTCCGTCTGCGCAACCGTTTCAAGGCCGAGCGTGCCTGCGATTTCGGGCCAGCTCAGTCCGCCGGTCCATCCGAGCCCGAAGCTCGCCACCACAGCCGCGATGACCAGCGAGGCAGTGCGCGTCCGGTCGCGAGATGACTCCCGCACCACCAATACGTCGTCGCGATCGGCGTTGAGAAAATTCCGCAGGTTCGACGGCCCCAACCCGGCAGCCACATTCCCCGACAAGATGCTTTCAACGGTACTCGGCTCGCGGTCGTACATGGCGTAACCCAAATTTTTGGTCAGCCGATGATGTTCCCTTAAGCTGAATCGAGTCTTAACAACTTGGCGAACCAAGTGCTGCAGCGATGAGATATTCGTCTCGGGCTATTGGTACCGTCGAGCGACGCGAAGATCCCAAAGCGGACACCGACCTCTTGGCCACCTATTAAGTCAACATCTCTGACCTGTGGTTCGCCCGTCCCTGATGATGTAGTTTCGCTCGTGTGACGCACGCAACATTGTGGCGCGTGGCTTCACCCCAGCCCCCATACTGACCGCGCATCGCGATTTGCGTCTCTTGCTACATGTGGCTTGGGAGGACCGGAAGCGAGTTTCAAGTCCAATTTATCGGCCCCGGTGGAATCGATTACATCAATCCGGCTAACGATCCGCGCAAACAGTAGCCGCTTGCATGGCAAGAGGTCGTCTCAAGCGGACACATGTCTGTACATATTCGCAAAGGGAGGATGTCATGCAATCTTCTCCAAAATTCGCTGGTGCAGCACTTGCCTTGTGCATGGTGATGTTGTCGTTTGGCTCCAGCGCCCTGGTCGAGCCGAAAGCGGAAGTGGCGACGGCGACCTCGGGATGGGGGCAGGCTCTTGGCGAAGGCGATCCCGAAAAGTTGTTGCCGCTCTATTCGGACGATGCCGTGCTTTGGGGCACATTGTCGCCGACCGTACGCTCCGACCGGGCGGCGCTACGAGACTATTTTGTGGGCGCCTTCAAGGCTCTGCCCAGCCTCAAGGTAACCTTCGGCGATCAACTGATCCGCGTGTACGGGAATGCGGCGGTCAATACCGGCTACTACACATTCTCCTATGTGAAGGATGGTGAGACGAAGAGTTTGCCGGCGCGCTACAGCTTCACCTACGTCAAGAACGGCGAGCGTTGGCTGATCGTCGATCACCATTCCTCGGCCATGCCATCAACCCCGAGGTAGCTGGCCTCGATGTCTCGTCGCGCGAACGCGGACCCAACACGAGAGTCCGGTTCTGATAGAAGCAGAATCGGGCTCTCGATTGTTGTTTTGATACGTTTTTTCACACGCTGGAAACCGCGCTATTTCCACACGCTCTTGTCCGCGTCCCAACGCTGACCCTTGAACTCCTTGGCCAGCGCCTCGATCGAGCCATTGTCGTCCTTCGGTTCGCCGCCTTCCTCGTCGCCGGTGGAATCTTCCGATAGATGCAGTTTGGGACCCGCGCCTTCATCCGCGGTCGTGGTCACCGGGCTCGAAATCCACAGCATCAGCCGGTCGGAAGCGCCCGGCTTGTCCGGCGAGACCAGCGCAGTGATTTCGACAGTTTCGGTCAGCCCGAGCGCGGGATAGATCGGGCTCGGCCGCTTGAAGCTCAACCTCAGCTTTCCGGTATTGGCGTTCCAGTCGGCGCCCGCCGGCCTGGCGGCAAGCGTTTTCGCGAGCACGCCCGAAATGGCGGAGACGATCTTGTCGCGGTTAATCTTGTCGCCGTCGCGCCATTCGGCGGCGGCAAAGCGGATGGTGCGGTCCATCTCGACAGCGCCGCTGGTCCATCCGGCGGTGACCACGCCCTGCGTCGCCTTTACCTTCGCAATCAGCGCGGCGGCGCGCTCGGGATCGGCGGTGAGGTTGATGGTCTGCTCGCCGGCGCGCAGCGCGTCGCAGGAGACCGAAAGGCTGGATAGCCCGATCTCGACGGCCTCGCCTTTCAGGCCCTTTAGGAAATCCAGTGCGGCGTCGAGCTTGATCCGCACGCCGATCGCCTCGGGCGAAACGTCGGTAAATTCCTTTGGCGCCGGTGTAATGCCGTCATCGCTGGTCTGGTTGTCCAAAAATTCTTTCTCGCTGAGATCGGAATTATCAGTAGAAGCGACTTCCGTCACGTTCGAGCCAACGGTGATCTGGCCGCGGAATTCGAAGGTGTCGCCGACAGGCTTGCGCAACAGCTTGACTGTGACCGGCTGCTTGTCACCCATGCTCTGCGTGGTGCCGGTCAGGTTCTGGCCGCTGACGGTGAGGGTGGCGACGAAGCGGTCCTTGCGGTCGGAGCCTTTTGCGGCGGGATAGCAGACATCGAGGGTCGCCGCCGTGACGGTCTTGCCCTGGCGGGTTTCCTTCAGCACGACATCGGCATTGCCGTCCATGAGACCGTCGATGGCGGTGAAATAGCGCGTCTCGATAGCGCCCGGCGTCGTCTTGGAGGGAAGTTTCATCTGGGCGAAGGCGAGGTGAGGGGAAGCCATCATCAGACCGAGCAGGCAAGGCAAGAGCGCGCGCATATGGAAGTTCCTCAGACGGGATGGAATTGGCGTCGTCGTACCTAGCAAATCCCGCTAGCGTTTTCGAGCGAAGCGGATGTCGGTCGGCGTGAAGAAAATGCGTCAAAACAAAGAGAAGGTGTCGTTTCGGTTCTCCGTCTGAACCGATACGGCGCCTGTTCGTCAAAAAAGAAGGCCGCCCGGAGGCGGCCTTCGATCTGTCCGAGAGAAGGGCAGGGCTCAGAAGCCCATGCCGCCCATTCCACCCATGCCGCCGCCACCGCCGGGCATCGCCGGCGCCGGCTCCTTCGGCAGTTCGGCGACCATGGCTTCGGTGGTCACCAGCAGGCCAGCCACCGACGAAGCGTCCTGCAGCGCGGTGCGCACCACCTTGGCGGGGTCGATGATGCCCTTGTCGACCATGTCGACATATTCCTCGGTCTGGGCGTCGAAGCCGAACGTCTCCGACTTGTTCTCGAGGATCTTGCCGACCACGATCGAGCCCTCGACGCCGGCGTTCTCCGAGATCTGGCGAACCGGAGCTTCCAGCGCCTTCAGGACGATGTTGATACCGGCCTGGACGTCGGAATTGTCGTTGTTGATGCGGCCGACGGCCTTCTTGGCGCGGAGCAGCGCCACGCCACCGCCCGGCACGATGCCTTCCTGCACGGCCGCGCGGGTCGCGTTGAGGGCGTCCTCGACGCGATCCTTCTTCTCCTTGACCTCGACCTCGGTCGCGCCGCCGACCTTGATCACCGCGACGCCGCCGGCGAGTTTTGCAAGACGCTCCTGCAGCTTCTCGCGGTCGTAGTCCGAGGTGGTTTCCTCGATCTGCGCCTTGATCTGGGTGACGCGGGCTTCGATGTCCTTCTTCTTGCCGGCGCCCTTGACGATCGTGGTGTTCTCCTTGTCGATCACGACTTTGCCCGCGCGTCCCAGCATGTTGACGGTAACGCTTTCGAGCTTCATGCCGAGTTCATCGGAGATGAGCTGACCGCCTGTCAGGATCGCGATGTCTTCCAGCATGGCCTTGCGACGATCGCCGAAGCCCGGCGCCTTGACGGCGGCGACCTTCAACCCGCCGCGCAGGCGGTTGACCACCAGCGTCGCCAGCGCCTCGCCCTCGACGTCCTCGGCGATGATCAGCAGCGGACGGCCGGACTGCACCACGGCTTCCAGCACCGGCAGCATCGACTGCAGGCCGGAGAGCTTCTTCTCGTGCAGGAGCACGAAGACGTCTTCCAGCTCGGCGGTCATCTTCTCGGCGTTGGTGATGAAGTAGGGCGACAGGTAGCCGCGGTCGAACTTCATGCCCTCGACGATGTCGACCTCGGTCTCGAGCGACTTGTTCTCCTCGACCGTGATCACGCCCTCATTGCCGACCTTCTGCATCGCCTGTGCGATCATCTTGCCGATGGCGGTGTCGCCGTTGGCCGAGATGGTGCCGACCTGGGCAACTTCCGAAGAAGCCGCGACCGGCTTGGCGCGCTTCTCGATATCCTTGACCACGGCGTGGACGGCGATGTCGATGCCGCGCTTGAGGTCCATCGGGTTCATGCCGGCCGCGACCGCCTTGCCGCCTTCGCGCACGATCGCCTGCGCCAGCACGGTGGCGGTGGTGGTGCCGTCACCCGCGGTGTCGTTGGTCTTGGAGGCGACTTCGCGCAGCATCTGCGCGCCCATGTTTTCGAACTTGTCCTCGAGCTCGATTTCCTTGGCGACGGTGACGCCATCCTTGGTGATGCGGGGAGCGCCGAAGCTCTTCTCGATCACGACGTTGCGGCCCTTCGGACCGAGCGTCACCTTCACCGCGTTGGCGAGAACGTCGACACCGCGCAGCATGCGGTCGCGGGCGTCGCCGGAAAATTTAACGTCTTTGGCAGCCATGATTTGGACTCCTGAATGATTGGGTACGGTCGTGCGCCGCGCTAATGCGTCATTGCCGGGCTTGACCCGGCAATCCATCACCTTCGCGAGACTCTTCCGAAGGGGATGGATGCCCGGGTCAAGCCCGGGCATGACAAGGATTGCCTTACGTCAGCACGCCCATGATGTCGGACTCCTTCATGATCAGGAGTTCCTCACCGTCGAGCTTGACCTCGGTGCCCGACCATTTGCCGAACAGCACGCGGTCGCCGACCTTGAGGTCGATCGGAATCAGCTTGCCGGCCTCGTCGCGGCCGCCCGGGCCGACAGCGGTAACTTCGCCCTGCGAGGGCTTTTCCTTGGCGCTGTCGGGAATGATGATGCCGCCCTTGGTCTTCTCTTCGGCATCGATGCGCTTTACAACGACGCGGTCGTGCAGCGGGCGGAATTTGGTTTTGGCCATGACGTCTCCTCTTGAAGTTCCTCTGGGGAGGCTCGGTTTCAGGTCTGCGCCATTGAAAATGGCTGGAATGCCGGGTATTCGACGCCGCCCCGGGCGGGACAGCACACCCCTTAGCAATCTTCGTATTTGAGTGCTAAACGTGGGGCCGGGAAATATGGCTTGGCGCTGGTCCTGTCAAGCAAACAAGGGGGTTAAGGCCTTCTTGAGGCCAGTATAGGATGCTCAACGGAAACTGAATCGGTGCAGCGGCGTAAACTTAACCGACGTCATTGCTCCGGCAGGCTTTTTACGGTTGGCTGCTTGACGGGAGCGGCCAAATTGCTCGGGGGAATGCGATGATCAGCTCACGTAATGCGCGTACGGTCGCCAAACTGGCGATCGCGTCGGCGCTGACGATCTTGCTGGCGGCGTGCAGCAGCATGAGCCTGCCGTCGCTGTCGTCCGGCCCGGCACCCGATGCCGAACCCGCCGTTGCGCCGGAAATGCCGGCCACCATCCGGTCCGACGAGATCGTCGGCCGCTGGGGCCTCGCCTCGTTCCAGAATCCCAACGACCGCGCCCGCACCGAAGCTGCAGCACGCGGGCAGTGCAAGCAGCCCTATGTGATCGGCGCCGGCACCAGCGGCGGCGTCGTCATGCATCTGGCCGACCAGGCCACCCCGCAGGAGCTGCGCCTCAAGGGCAGCCCGAGCGGCAAGAATTACATCGGACCGGCCGGTCCCGCCGGCGGCGAACAGGACCGCGAGATCGTCTCGTTCGACGGCCGCGTGCTCGTGACCCGCTTCATCGAAAAGGATGCCGCGGTCCGCTACGGCAACATGGTGTACGTGCGCTGCGCTCCGCGGGCGTGAGGCCTCGGTATTCGACAAGCCGTCATTGCGAGGAGCGAAAGCGACGAAGCAATCCATCGCACCGCAAGCGGAGGAATCGATTGCTTCGCTTCGCTCGCAATGACGAGTCCTACAAGAAAAACGCCGGCATCTCTGCCGGCGTTTTGTTTGTTCCGCGTTAACCGTCCGATCAATCGAACAGCGCGTCGATGTCGTCCTGCGAGGCATGGCCGGCGTCGCCGTCCAGCTTCGGGCCGTTGAGCAGCTTGGCGTCGCCCTCGCGGGTGTCGACGATCGGCTGGGCGTGCGCCTTGATGGCGTCGACGCCGCCCCAGATGTCCATCATCGTGTAGATGTGCTGCTCGATGAACTTCATCGTGGTCATCACCTTGCTGATGCGCTGGCCGGTGAGGTCCTGGAAGTTGCAGGCTTCGAAGATCGAGACGACACGTTCCTGAATTTCCTCGCTGAGCAGCTTCTGCTGGTCGGGCGAGATGTTCTTCGACAGCGCGGTCGCCGCCTGGTCGATCGCCTCGGTGGCTTCGAGAATTTGCTGGGTGGCTTGTTCGGTGCCGCCGACGACGGCGCCGAGCTCGCCGTTGACCTTGGCCATTTCCTGGCCGTCAAAGCTCTTGCCGTGCAGGGTGGCGATTTCGCGCTTGGTGCGGTTGATGGCGTCGTGAATGAGGTCGAGCTCGACCTTCAGCTTCTCGCACTGCTCGATCTGCGCGCGATAGGTTTCCAGCAGCGCGTGGGATTCGGCAATCTCGCGCGCGACGTCGGCAACCTCGCTACCTGCGGCGCGGGCGTGACCGAAGCTCGCCATCTGTGCGCGGATCTGGCGCAGCTCGGCCATGATCTCGCGATGCATCGGGCCGATCTCGCCGCCCTCGGCCGGCATGACAATTGGCGCGTCGCCCAGAATGGCTTGTTCGATACGAAAACGCTTGCGATTGACCGACATGAGTTTTTCCCACCCCTTCATTTCACGTGTGTTTTTAGCGGATGCCCTTTAACGTCAGGTTCACGCCGGAACACGTCGTGCCGGCGGTTTGCCCGCGGCCGCACACCAACGATTAACCATGTGGCCTCGCGTTCACGCAAAATAAACGCTGTCCGGCAAATCCAGACGTGCTTGCCGAAATGGTGAATCCAAACGCGGTTTTCGTTTACCAAACCGATTAGGTTTTGATTTGTATTGATCGCGTGCAGCGGCGCTTCATTCGCGGTACCCGCAGTGACGAACAGTACAGAGTACGTCGATGTCCGGAAAAATCCCTTTTGCGCTCCTTGCGAGCGTGTCTTGCCTTTGCTTCGCCAGTGAGGCCGCAGCGATCGACGCCTCATCCTCAACCGAGCCCACCGTGATCTACGCCCGCCAGCCCGCGCAGCCGGCACCGGTGCGCACGGCCTCCAATATGGGCGGCGGCTTCATCGAATTCCTGTTCGGCGATACGCCGCAGGGTGGGCGCTACCAGCGGGAGCAGGCCTATCAGCCGCAGCCCGACTACGGCTATGGCGGGCGGCGCATGCTGCTGCCGCCGATGGATCCGCAGCAGTCGATGCGGCGCGAGGAGGAACTGGTCGATCCCGCGCAGCACCGGCTCGATCCGAAATATGAAAAGCAGGTGGTCGAGTATCACGGCAAGGAAAGCCCGGGCACCATCGTGATCGACACCCCGAACAAGTTCCTGTTCCTGGTGCAGGGCGACGGCAAGGCGCTGCGCTATGGCGTCGGCGTCGGCCGGCCCGGCTTCACCTGGTCGGGCGTGAAGACGATCTCGGCCAAGAAGGAATGGCCGGCCTGGACGCCGCCGCCGGAAATGCTGGCGCGCCGCCCCGATCTGCCGCGTTACATGGAGGGCGGGTCGGATAATCCGCTCGGCGCGCGCGCGATGTATCTGGGCTCGTCGCTCTATCGCATCCACGGCTCCAACGAGCCCTGGACCATCGGCACCAACGTTTCGTCCGGCTGCATCCGCATGCGCAACGAAGACGTGATCGATCTCTACGGCCGCGTCGGCGTCGGGGCGCGAGTGGTGGTGATCTGAGGTTCTGCGTAGCCCGGGTGAAGCGCAGCGTAACCCGGGGGCCGTAGAGCGCTTGGGCGCCGATTCCCGGATTGCGCTTCGCTCCATCCGGGCTACGAAACAAAAACGGCCGCCCAATCGGGCGGCCGTTTCCGATTTCAGATTTCGCGACGCTCACGCGTAATCGCTGTCGCCGCCATCATCGAAGCCACCATCATCGCCGTCGAAGTCGTCGGAGTCGTGATCCATGTCGTCATCGCCGTGCGGGTCCTGATCGAAGAATCCCTGTCGCGATCCTTGATCATTGTTGTCGGCGCGCCGGCTCGACGAGCCGATGTCGTTGATCCCGGCTTCGCGAGCAAGATCGCCGCCGGACTGGTCGCCCGAAGGCCTGCGGTCCTCGATGCCGCCGCGGTGGTTCGCCGTGTCGCCGAACGCCTGGTGGTTGCCGCCGCCCATCATCGAGCGGATGCTGCTGGCCAGCAGCGAACCGCCGACCACGCCGGCTGCGGCCGCTGCCGCGGTGCCGAGGAACGAGCCGCCGCCGCCGAATGCCGGCTGCGGCTGCTGCGCGCCGCCATAGGGCTGGCCATATCCCGGAGGCTGGCCATAGCCCGGCTGATTGTACTGCCCGGGCGCCTGGCTCTGCTGCAGCACCTGACCGCTGTTCCAGGTCGGGCGGCTGGCCATGTCGGGCGCGCGAACGTTCGGCACCGAACCTTGCGATGAGCCTTGCGGCTGCTGGTTCTGTCCGAAGATGGCGTCGCGCATCGAATCGAGGAAGCCGCCGGATTGAGCTTGCTGGCCCGACGTCGCCGCTTCCAATTCCTGGATGCGCATGTCGGCGCGCTTCAGCGCTTCGTCCTGCACCAGCGCGGTCTGCACCAGCGCATAGACTGCATTGGGCGCGTTGCGCAGGCCCTGCATGATCGCCGACATCGCCTCCGGATCGCGCTTGGCGCTCTCCAGCTTGGTCAGCCGGTCGAAAAGATCGTCAATCAGTTGGCGTTCTTGCGGTGTCATGGCCCTCTCCCTCGCGCCGGATCGTCGTCGACGCGCGGGCAAGATGTAGGGCGGGCTTTGCGTCGCAAGTAGTGGGCGGCCAAATTAAATTTTGGTATGCGACAATACGCCGGTCACATTCCGCGGATTTGCGTCAGCCCAATGTAACTTTATTCGCCGCCAGCAATGCCGCGAAAAGGTCGCTTGCGAGATACGCGTGTTCCGCCTCGCGCTGGGTGGTCAGGGGATCGAGGCTTCTAAGCGTTTCGTCGACAAAGCCGGGATGACACATCACGAGCCCGCCCTCCGGCAGCCCTTCGAGGAACTGCCCCATCAGCGCGCCGAAATCGGGAGCTGTCGAAAAATCATAGGCGCCGGCGAAGGCCGGGTTGAACGGGATTCTGGCGTTCGTGGCGCGCTTGCGAAATTGCGCACTGAGGACGTCGAGCACGAGTGCCTTCGGCGCGCCGAGCAGTTGGCCGAGCGGCTTGAGGCGTCCGCCCTGGCGGACCCAGGCGCCGGGCGCCGCCTCCTGCACGGCGCGCATGAACGCGTCGCGCACGCCGGGGAAGAGTTGCGCGTGCTGATGGCCGTCGACGAAGTCAGGCGCGCGGCCGAACAGCTCTTTGAAGGCCGCAAGCTGAGCCAACAATTCGTCCTCGATCAGGCCTGGATCGATCCGCCGCAACAGGCCGGCGCGCAGCAATTTTGGAAACGGCAGAAACAGGCCGCCGTCGACGGGGCGAAAGTGCATCGTCAGCGGACGAAACGGCGCGGTCAGCGTCGCGTGCAGCCCGATCGCACAGCGCGGGCTCTTCGCCGCGACCTCCTGCAACGCAGTGACTTCAGCGCGGCCGATCGCCGGTCCCACCACCATGACAGAGGTGGCATTGAGACGGCCCCGCGAGATCAGATCGCGGATGGCGCGGTTGACGCCTTCGGCCAGCCCGTAATCGTCGGCGCACAGCCAGATCCGGCGCGACGGCGCGGCATCGTTCATTCGGCCGCGGTCCGTTCGCTGGCACTGGCCGTCGTCTCGCCGTCGGCGCGCTTCTCTGAGTGCTCGGCGACGAAGTAGATCGGACGCGCCTTCAGTTCGGAGAGGATCTTGCCGATATATTCGCCGACGATGCCGATCATGATGAGCTGCACGCCGCCGATCGTCATCATGCCGATCATCAGCGAGGGATAGCCGGGGACCTGCTTGCCGGTGGTCCAGACCTCCCAGAGAATGGTCAGGCCGAACAGGAAGGCGCTGATGGCCAGCAGCACGCCGAGCAGGCTGGCAAAGCGCAGCGGCGCCACCGAGAACGATGTCAGCCCCTCGATCGACAGGCCGATCAGCCGGCCCGGGCTGAACGTGGTGACGCCATGCGCGCGCGGCGCCGGCTCGTAATCGACGCGGATCTGACGGAAGCCGATCCAGTTCGACAGGCCCTTGAAGAAGCGGTTGCGCTCAGGCAACTGCCGCAGCGCGGTCGCCGCGCGCGGCGACAGCAGGCGGAAGTCGCCGGCGTCTTCCGGGATCTTCTGCCGGGCGCCCCAATTGATCAGCGCGTAGAAGCCGTGCACCGCCTGGCGGCGCAGGAGCGATTCATTGTCGCGGTGCGCCTTTGCGGTATAGACGACGTCGTAGCCGTCATCGATCCAGTGCGAGACCAGCTTTTCGACCATATCAGGCGGATGCTGGCCGTCGCCGTCCATGAACAGAACCGCGCCGAGGCGGGCGTGGTCGAGGCCCGCCATCAGCGCGGCCTCCTTGCCGAAATTGCGCGACAGCGACACCACCTGGACGTCGAGCGCATCGGCCGCAAGCGTGCGCGCGATGACAAGCGTGTTGTCGGCGCTGCCGTCGTCGACATAGACGACCTCGCAGGCCAAGCCGTAGCGCGCCTTCAGCGTTCGGGCGAGGCCAGTCAGCCGCTCGTGCAGCAGAGCGAGCCCCGCCGCCTCGTTGTACAGCGGCACGACGATCGACAGCCCCTTGGCCGCCGCGCTGGAGGCGGTGGTCGTCAGGCGGGAAACGTCAGAGCCGAGCGTCATCGATCAGGTCCCAGATTGGTGCTCCAAAACAGCATATGTTACTTAGCCCCACCTGTCGCAACGATGAACGAAACGGCAGCCTTATTGCCGCAGGAACGCCTCGAGCTTGGCGAATAAGGGGTTTTCGCGGTCGAGCACGTAATCCAGCGAGGCGATCGACACCGTGTCGGCGCCGTGTTCGCGCAGAAAACTGCCGAGCGCGTAGAGATGCACCGGCGGGCAGTGCAGCGTGAGCATGCCCGACGAGGTCGGCCCGCCGAACGGCGCCACCACGCCGAACCGGTTATGCGCCTCGTTAAGCAGCGCCTCGTTGCAGCCGGCGAAACGGGTGCGGACTTCACGGTATTTGCTGGCCCGCGCCCGCGCGGCGATGTGGTCGAGGATGACTCGCGCCGTCTCGCGGGCATCACTCGACCAGTCAGCTTCGCGGGACGCCACGAGGTTGGCCTGGCTGCGCAGGATCACGCCGTCGTCGAGCAACTTCAGCCCGTTGGCGGCAAGCGTCGCGCCTGTTGTCGTGATATCGACGATCATCTCGGCGGTGCCGACGGCGGGCGCGCCTTCGGTGGCGCCCGCGCTTTCGACGATGCGGTAGTCGACCACGCCGTGAGAAGCAAAGAAGTTGCGCGTCAGGTTGATGTATTTGGTTGCGACCCGCATCCGCCGGTTATGCTGGGCGCGGAAGCCGGTGGTGACGTCGTCGAGATCGGCCATGGTGCGGACGTCGATCCAGGCCTGCGGCACCGCGACCACGACATTGGCGCTGCCGAAGCCGAGGCTGTCGATCAGCAGCACGCGCTTGTCGGCATCGGGAATGCTTTCGCGCAACAGATCCTCGCCGGTGACGCCGAGATGCACCATGCCGCGCGCCAGTTGGGAAGCGATTTCGCTCGCCGAGAGATAGGCGATTTCGACATTGTCGAGGCCCGCAATGGTGCCGCGATAGTCGCGCGCGCCGCGCGGCTTCGCCAGCGTGAGCCCTGCGCGGGTGAAAAACGCCTCGGCGTTTTCCTGCAGGCGGCCCTTCGAGGGCACGGCGAGAACGAAGGGGATGCTCATACGGCGCTCCCTTGCGAGGCGGGTTGGCCGTATTGCGTCAGGGCTTCGATCCAGACCGAGAAGCCGACTGCCGGGATCGGCGTCGGCGAGCCGAGCTGCGTCATCAGCCCGTCATAGCGTCCGCCTCCGACCAGCGGTTCGGCACCGTTGCCCTTCTTGTGCAGTTCGAATTCGAAGCCGGTGTAATAATCCAGCCCGCGGCCGAACGAGGTGGAGAAGCGCATCAGCTTGGTGTCGATGCCGCGTGCGGCCATGAAGCCGGCGCGGCTTTCGAGCTGGTCGATCGCCGCCGCCAGATCGAGCCTGGCGTCCGATGCCAGCGCACGCAGTTGCTTGACCGATTCATCGGGGTCGCCTGCAATCGCGAGGAAGCGCTTGATGATGTCGAGCGCGTCGCGCGGCAGCGCGCCGCCTTTCAAGGTCGATTGTTCGAGGAAGCGGTCGGCGATTTCGGCAACCGAGCGCCCGCCGACAATGGTAGTGCCGGCGATCGACATCAGGTCGGTCACCAGCGCCAGTGCCGCCTTGCGGTCGGAGCCGGCCAGCGCCGCCAGTACGCCCTCATATTCGTTGCGGCCGGGCGCGGTCGAAAGCGTCAGCCGCTCGATGTCCTCGGTGAGGCTGACCTTGCGGCTGAAATCCTTGATCAGCCGCCGCCGCCACACCGGATAGAGATCGAGCGCATCGATCAGCGCGTTGAACAGCGCGACGTCACCGGTGCGGATTTCGACATCCTTCAAGCCGAAGGCCGAGGTCGCCTCCAGCGCCAGCGCCAGCATTTCCGCATCCGCCGCGGCGCGGTCCTGCCGGCCGAAGGACTCGATGCCGGCCTGCAGGAACTCGCTCGGCTGGCCGCCGCGATAGCGGAACACCGGTCCAAGATAGCAAAAGCCCGCTGGCTGCCCGGCACGCCCGGAGGCCAGATAATCCCGCGCCACCGGAATGGTCAGGTCCGGCCGCAGGCAGAGTTCCTCGCCGGAGGCGTCGGTGGTGAGGTACAGGCTCTTGCGGATGTCCTCGCCGGAGAGGTCGAGAAACGGCTCGGCCGGCTGCAGGATGGCCGGATGCGCCTGGACGTAGCCGCCTTGTGCAAACGACAATAGCAGCGCGTCCGCCCAGGCGGCGGACCCGGCAGCACCTCTGACGGCAGCGGTCGCGGTCATTTTACGTCCAAATAGCCGGAAAAACCGGGTTCCAAGGTTGATCTAGGGCGCCCCCAGGTTCCGGGGTTTGCTGGCGCAGGCCTTAGCATGGCCCGGCCGGCGTTTCGACAGGGATTGGGCAACTGAATTAATGGCGGGTGGCTTGGCTAGCCAGGTGGGTGAGGGGACCGAACTCCCCCAGGTCGATGACAAACATTGCCAAAGATTGTGGTCGCGCCCATATTGGAAGGAGAGGTCCCGCAATGAACATGAATGTTTCGCTGACCGACGAGCTAAGCGAGTTCGTGAAAGCCAAGGTTTCGAGTGGCCGTTACACCTCGGCAAGCGAGGTTGTACGCGAAGCGCTGCGGATCATGTAGCAGACCGAAGAAGCTCGGTTGGCTTTCCTGCGAACCGCCTGGGCGGCGGGCCAAGCGAGCGGCGATGCCGGCCCTGCCGATTTTGCCAGCATCAAGACGCAAGGCCGAGCGCTGTTGAAGGCGGCGGGCAAGTAACTTGGCAGAGGTTCGCCTTTCGCAGCTCGCCGGGCGTGATCTTCTGGAAATTTGGTTTCACATTGCCGCCGAGAACGGTCCGGAGGCGGCTGACCGTTGGATTGATCGTATTGAAGCGCGCTGTCGCCAGCTCGCGGAATTTCCTGAGTCAGGACCGCCTCGCTCTGACATCGCTGACGGTGCGCGGATGCTTGTCATTGTGTGATGGCTGGCGCTTTATGAGATCACGAAGGGTGGTGTGCGGATCGTGAGTGTCGTCGATGCCGCGCGCAATCTGGGGGAACTGGATTTGTCCGGCGAGTGAGCGGCGCTGAGCTAGCCAGAATTCCGCCAGTCCCCCAGTGCCGCCTGTACCAGTGCCAGCGCCGCCACTCCGGCCGTATCAGCCCGCAGAATCCGCGGACCCAAGGAGAGTCTGAGGATACTCGGCTGCCGCAGCAACAGCCCACGTTCTTCCTCGGCAAAGCCGCCCTCAGGGCCGATCAATACGTCGATGCCGGAGGCTGCGGCCTGCGCCTCCTGCAGCGCTTGCACCGGACCGGCGACATCGCTGGCTTCGTCGCAGAACACCAGAAGCCGCGCCGGATCGCGCTTGTCGAGGTAACGGTCGAGCGTAATCGGCTCGGCGACCTCGGCCAGGCTGAGTATGCCGCATTGCTCGGCAGCCTCGATGACGTTGGCGCGCATCCGCTCGCCATTGACCCGCGAGACCTGGGTGTGTCGCGTCAGCACCGGCTGCAGACTCGCGACCCCCATCTCGACCGCCTTCTGCACCATGTAGTCGAGGCGGGCGTGTTTTAGCGGCGCGAAGACATAGGCGATGTCGGGCAGCCGATCCTGCGGCCGCGTCCGGGCTGCGATGATCAAACCATCCGGCCGCTTGCGGCCCTCGATCGCCGCCCGCCATTCGCCGTCGCGGCCGTTGAACACCAGGACGGTTTCGCCTGCAGAAAGCCTGAGCACGTTGCCCAGATAATTGCTCTGGTTGCGTTCCAGTCCGATTCGCGCGCCCTCTTTCAGAGGGGCGTCGACGAACAGGCGAGGGGCGCGAAAATCGAGTTCGGGCATCGGTAAATGTTCCGTTTCCGGGCGCTTTTAGCCTAAAGCGCTAGAATCCGGACGCTGTTTTTAACTTTTGGAGCGGCCTTGCGCCGCGCTGCTGCCCCAATCCACGGGTTGTTAAGCGGCGGCAGGAATCGTAAAAAGCTGTTTCGCAAATCTGCTTCGTTCGGGACACGTTGGGGACTTGCCTGACCTCGCCGGAGAACCACCCTTGATGATCCGCCGCCTGATTGTGCCGCTGACCGCTGCCGTCGTGACGTTCCACGCGGGCCACGTCTTTGCGCAGGGCGCCTTTCCGGCGCCGCTCCCGAACCAGAGCGCCGCGCCTGCGAATTCGCCGTTTCCACCGGTCAATGGCGCTGCGCCGTCGGCCACCGTCGGCGCACCCTCACCATTCCCCTCGCAAGGCGCCGCCCCGGTTTCCGGCGGGTTCAGCGGGCCGCCGCCGCAGGCCAGCGGTCCGGCGGACGCCTGCATGAAGGGCTTCGTTCCCCTGCGCGAGGAAGCCGAAAAGCGCGGCAAGATGATCAAGGCCGCAAGCGAGCGCAAGGCGCCGCCGGACGAGGCCTGCAAGCTGATCAAGAATTTCGGCCAGGCCGAAGTGAAGATGATCAAATATGTCGAGACCAATTCCGCCAAGTGCGGAATTCCGCCGCAGATCGCCGAGCAGCTCAAGAACGGCCACAAGAACACCGAGAAGATGCAGAATCAGGTCTGTGCCGTCGCGCAGCAGGCGGCTCAGCGCGGGCCAGCCGGCCCGAGCCTGAGCGAGGTGCTCGGCTCCTCGGCGGCGCTCCCCGAGGCGCAAGCCGTGAAGAAGGGCGGCAGCACCTTCGATACGCTGAACGGTAACGTTCTCCAGCGATGACCCCGATCAGATGAGCGCCGCGACCGCCCGAGTTGCCGATTCGACGGGCAACTGGGTCGATACGCACGCGCCGTCCTGGTCGCGGCCCTATTTGCGGCTTTCCCGTTTTGACCGTCCGATCGGCTCGTGGCTGTTGCTGATGCCGTGTTGGTGGTCGGCGGCGCTCGCCGCCGGCATCGCACGCGACGTCTCGTCATTGCCGCTCGTGATCGTGCTGTTTTTCATCGGCGCCTTTGTCATGCGCGGCGCCGGTTGTGCCTGGAACGACATCACCGACCGCGACCTCGACGCCAGCGTCGAGCGCACGCGCTCGCGGCCATTGCCCGCAGGGCAGATCAGCGTGACGCAGGCGTTTGCCTTCCTGGTGCTTCAGGCGCTGATCGGCTTGGCGGTGCTGCTCCAATTCAACCGCTTCGCGATCCTGACCGGTATCGCTTCGCTCGTCATCGTCGCGATCTATCCCTTCATGAAGCGCATCACCTGGTGGCCGCAGGTCGTGCTGGGGCTGGCGTTCTCCTGGGGCGCGCTGATGGGATTCGCTGTCACGCTCGGCCGGATCGATCTGACCGCGCTCATGCTCTATGCCGGCTCGATCAGCTGGGTGATCGGCTACGACACGATCTACGCGCATCAGGACGCCGAGGACGACGCACTGATCGGCATCAAGTCCACCGCGCGCCTGTTCGGCGAGCGCACCCATCTGGCGCTTTCGGTGTTCTACCCGCTCGCCGTGGCTCTGATCGGCATAGCGCTGGCGCTCGGCGGCGCGCGCTGGCCGGCCTGGATCGGGCTCGTCGCGTTCGCCGCGCATCTGGTTTGGCAGATCAGGCGATTGGACATCCGCGATGGCGCGCTGTGCCTGCGCCTCTTCAAATCCAACCGCGACGCGGGCCTGCTGCTGTTTGCGGGACTTTTGGTTGATGCAGTGATGCGCGCGTAATTCGGTGATCTCGTAGGGTGGGCAAAGGAGCGCCAGCGACGTGCCCACCATCCATCATCGCGCACGCTGCTCGATGGTGGGCACGCTTGCGCTTTGCCCACCCTACGAGACGACGGAATCCGAGCTGATTGCCGTGCACCAAGCGAAATTTCAATGCGCGGGTGCGGCAAGCACCCGGTCTTCCTTGCGCCCTCTGAATGGAGAGGAGCGAACGAAGATGCAAAGCTCGGACAGCTCATGTCGCGAGATCGCAAACGCATACTCAATTGTCATCGCCCGGCCTTGACCGGGCGACCCAGTATCCAGAGACGTCAATGATTGAACCGATAAGCCGCGGCGTACTGGATCCCCGCATGCGCGGGGATGACAGTCGAGTGTTGGCTCGCAATGACGGCTAATCCCGCGCGATGATCTCGCGTTCGTCGCGATGGACGGTCTCGGTATTGTCGAGATTGCCGAGCCGGCGGCGCACCAGGAATTTCGGGCGGCGGGCGCGGACCGCGTTGTGGCGGCGGCGGCGTGCGGCCGGTTCGCGATCGTCGTCTTCCGCGAGCAGCGGCAGCGCGAAGATGTCGCTCCACATCTGCCAGGCTGAGGCGATCTCCTCGGCATCGGAGCTCACGCACAAGGGAATGTTCAGCGAGGGGTCGCGATGCGCCAGCACCAGCACCTGCGCGTCGTCGTCGAGGCCGCGCAATGCGACGCCGAGAAAGTCGCTGACGCGGACGTTGATCGCCATCCGCATGCCCTTGACGGCACGGTGCAGCACGACGCGTTCGCGATGAAGTTCTACCCTCCGCACGCCGCCGTCCGCACGGGTGTCGTGCGCCTGGAAGCTCAGCGGCAGAGAAAGAGGGTCGAGCCGCATGACACGGCTCGACCCGGCGGGATTGATCCCGCTTGTTGCTGTTTGACGCCTCACGGCTCTCATCTCCCCGCCGGGATTATGTTCCCGGTCGATACGCGAGACCTTAGCCGAGGGATTTCCGTTTCGCCTTAAAAAGCCTGGTTAAGGAGATGTCACCTGCCCTGGATCTTCCCGCATGATTGACAAGACCTTGGCGCGCATGATTGACGAGACCTTGCGACAATGCCGAAAATGTTTGGTATTGGCGGCGCAAAATGCTTGAAATGCCCGTGATTCCGGCACATCTGAAGGCCTTGGCGATTTGCGCCCCAACGCCCCCTCCATGTCAGGGATTTTGTTTGTGAACTCTTCACCATCCAGCACTTCGCCGCTTTCCAAAGCCTCCGCAACCACCGACCTGTTCGATCAATCGGCGCTCTCGACGCTGGCGCAGCGCCTGGTCGAAGCCGCCAAGCGCGCCGGCGCGGACGCCGCGGACGCGGTTGCGGTGCGGGGCGTTTCGCAAGGCGTCGAAGTGCGCGATGGCCGGGTCGAGGAATCCGAGCGTTCCGAGGGTGACGATGTGGGTCTGCGCGTGCTGGTCGGCCAGCGTCAGGCCGTGGTCTCGACCAACGATGTTTCCGGCGATGGCGTCGCGAGGCTCGCCGAGCGGGCTGTCGCGATGGCCCGCGTCGCCCCTGACGACAAATATGTCGGCCTTGCCGATCCGTCGCTGCTGGCGCGCGAGTTCGCCGATCTCGATCTGCTCGACCGCACGGTTCCGACGACAAGCGAACTGGAACGTCGCGCCTGCGAAGCGGAAGCCGCGGGCCTTGCAGTCACAGGCGTGACCAAGTCGGGCGGCGCATCTGCCTCGAGCGGCATCGGCGGCATGGTGCTGGTGACCTCGACCGGCTTCCACGGCTCATATTTGCGCTCGAGCCACGGCATCTCGATGACCGCGATCTCGGGCGAAGGCACCGGCATGGAGCGCGACTACGATTTCACCTCGGCGCCGCACGCCTCCGACCTCGATTCTCCCGAAAGCGTCGGCCGCAGGGCAGGCGAGCGCACCGTCGCGCGCGCCAATCCGCGCAAGGTCGAGACCTGCAAGGTGCCAGTGGTGTACGATCCGCGCGTATCGGGATCGCTGGTCGGCCATCTCGTCGGCGCCATCAACGGCGCCTCGATCGCGCGCAAGACCAGTTTTTTGAAAGACCGGATGGGCGAGCAACTGTTCGCCGGCAACATCCGCATCATCGATGATCCCTTGCGCGTGCGCGGCCTGCGCTCGCAAACCTTCGACGCCGAGGGCGTAGCAGTGAAAAAGCACGCGCTCATCGACGAGGGCGTGCTGACGACGTGGCTGCTCGACTGCGCCACCGCGCGCGAACTCGGGCTGGTCACGACCGGGCATGCGCATCGCGGTGTCTCGTCGTCGCCGTCGCCGGGGTCGTACAATCTGCATCTCGAAGCCGGCACGATGACACCGAAGGAACTGATCTCCGACATCAAACAGGGCTTTTACGTCACCGACCTGATCGGCTCCGGCGTCAACGGCGTGACCGGCGATTACAGCCGCGGTGCCTCCGGATTCTGGATCGAGAATGGCGAGATCACCTATCCCGTCAGCGAGGTGACGATCGCGGGCCATCTCTTGGCGATGTTCAAGTCGCTGGTTCCCGCCAATGACCTGGAATTTCGCTACGGCGTCAACGCGCCGACGCTGCGCATCGAGGGCCTGACGCTTGGCGGACGCTGATACCGCCGACCGGATCTGGGCGCGCGATGCCGCGCTGTTGCGGGACACCGTGCGCGAAGCCGGTGCGCTGGCGCTATCGCTGTTCCGCACCGAATTGAAGAACTGGATCAAGGGCGCTTCGTCCCCGGTCTCCGAAGCCGACATCGCCGTCAACGACCTCGTCGAGCGGCGGCTGCGCGCGGCGACGCCGGATTATGGCTGGCTGTCGGAAGAGAGCGTCGATGACGACGAGCGTCTCGGCAAGGAACTGGTCTGGATCGTCGATCCGATCGACGGCACCCGCGCCTATCTCGCCGGTCGCGAGGACTGGTGCGTCAGCGTGGCGCTGGTGGCGGGAGCAGCACCCGTGCTCGCGGCGGTGTTCGCGCCCGTCAGCGACGAATTCTTTTTCGCGGTCCGCGGCCAGGGCACCACCCGTAACGACAGGCCGGTGCGTGCGACCGCGGGAACGGAGCTCGATTTTTCCCGCATGGCCGGCCCGAAGCCGCTGGTGCAGCGGCTAAGCACGTCACCGGACGAGATCACGCTGCATCCGCGAATCGGATCGCTGGCGCTGCGGCTGTGCCGGGTCGCGGACGGCAATCTGGATGCCGCCTTTGCCGGCGGTCAGAGCCGCGACTGGGATCTTGCTGCGGCGAATTTGATCGTGCAGGAAGCGAATGGTAGAATGACCGCGCTCTCGGGGGATGCGATTGAGTATAATCGCCGGGAAGTGGTGCACGGGGTGCTGGTGGCGGCGGGAAACGATCGGCATGCGCGCATTGTCGAGCATTTCCGGGATCATCGGTTGCCCTGAATCGGTCGAAATCCGTGTCACACATCATTCCATTCATGCCGCGATTCAGAGTATCGCTCCTGTTTGCCGGGCACCTCGTTAGGAAAGTCCATCATGCCAGATAGTGCCCCGCAGCAATTGCTGCATCTTGTCATCGGCGGCGAGTTGACCGATCTCGAACACGTCACGTTCAAGGACCTCGACCAGGTCGACATCGTCGGCGTGTATCCCAATTATGCATCCGCTCTCGCGGCCTGGAAGGCGAAGGCGCAGCAGACGGTGGACAACGCCCACATGCGCTATTTCGTGGTTCACCTCCACCGGCTGCTCGATCCAGGTCAAGACACGAAGTAATCCAGTTGAAACGTCTCATTCGCGATTTGCTGCGCAGCACCTTCGTTCAGCGCGCGCTGGGTGTGCTTGCGGCCGAGTATTTGCGGCTGGTCTGGCTGACCAATCGCTTCAGCTATGAGCCGGCCGACATCTATGAGCGGGTCGAGCCTGAGATGCCGGCGATCTTCGCGTTCTGGCACGGCCAACATTTCATGACGCCGTTCATCAAGACCAAGGAGAGCCACCGCGCCAAGGTCCTGATCTCGCGGCACCGCGACGGCGAATTCAACGCCATCGCCGCCGAG